>CALWTG010000027.1 GCA_944384385.1 uncultured Clostridia bacterium
GTATTGCGACGGTTTTCGGCAGTCTAATAATTAAGCTCTTGTTGAGAGTTTAACCCCAGCTCCCATAGTAGTTGCAACAACAACATTACGGATATATTGTCCTTTTGCTGATGCTGGCTTTGCTTTTATGAGTGCTGACATAAGTGTGTTGTAGTTTTCAACGAGTTTGTCTTTTCCAAAGCTAACTTTTCCAATGACAACATGGACATTGTTTCCTTTGTCCAAACGGTATTCAACTTTACCTGCTTTGACGTCATGAATTGCTTTTTTGACATCCATTGTAACTGTTCCACTCTTTGGGTTTGGCATAAGTCCTTTTGGTCCCAAAATTCTTGCTATTCTACCAACAACGCCCATCATATCTGGTGTTGTTATGCAGACATCAAAGTCAAGCCAGTTTTGTGTTTGGATTTTTTGAACAATTTCTTCTGCTCCAACATAATCTGCGCCTGCTTCTTCAGCTTCTTTAGCTTTTTCACCTTTTGCGATGACCAAAACTTTAACGCTCTTACCTGTTCCATTTGGAAGAACAACAACTCCACGAACTTGTTGGTCGGCATTTCTACCATCAACACCAAGGCGAACATGAAGTTCAACTGTTTCGTCAAACTTTGCCTTTGGCAAACTCTCTAAGAGAGCGAAACCTTCTTCAACATCATAAAGTCTGTTTTCGATTTGGCTTTTTGCTTGTGAATATCTCTTACCTTTCATTTGTGCCTCCTCTACTCTTCAACTGTCACGCCCATACTGCGTGCTGTTCCCTTTATCATTTCCATTGCTTGTTCAACACTTGATGCGTTAAGGTCTGGCATCTTTGTTGTTGCAATTTCACGAACTTGGTCAAGGGTGAGTTTTCCGACTTTTTGTTTGTTTGGCTTGCCTGAGCCTGACTCAATTCCGAGTGCCTTTTTAATAAGCACTGCTGCTGGTGGTGTTTTCAAAACAAAGTCATATGACCTATCTTGATAAATTGAAATAACCACTGGGATAATAAGTCCCGCTTGGCTTGCAGTTTTTTCATTAAACTCCTTAACAAACTGCACACTGTTTACACCGTGTGGTCCAAGAGAAGAACCAACTGGTGGACCGGCTGTTGCTTTTCCGGCTGGCAATTGAAGTTTTACAACTGCCGTTAATTTTTTTGCTGGCATAATTTCCTCCTATGTGGTGATACCAAGATGCATGCAAAATTTACATCTCTCCCACGTTATTTATTTTAACAAGGCATTGCCTTGAAAAAACCTAAATTATTAATTATTATCTTTAATTTTTATTATCTGTGTGTAATCAAGGTCAACAACTGTGTCGCGACCAAACATCTCAACACTGACTTTGCATCTTGATGTTTCTTTATCAATCTCAACAACAGTTCCAACCATGCTTGAAAGTGGCCCATCAATGACTTCAACTTTGTCGCCAACTTCAAGGTCAACTTCAACGGTTACACGCTCAAGGTGCATACGCTTGACTTCATCATCTGTGAGCGAAAGTGGTCTACCTTTTGGTCCTGTGAAGCCTGTTACTCCGTGAGTAAGCGTCACATTGTGCCAAATGTCATCAGCGTAACGCATTTTGACAAGGAGATATCCTGGCATTGTCTTTCTTTGAACAAGTTTTTTCTTGCCATTTTTTTCTTGAATTACATTTTCCATAGGAATGACAATGTCCATAATCCTATCTTCAAGTCCATATTTTGTAGCCATGGTTTCAAGGTTTTCTTTTGCGACATTTTCATAACCTGTGTAGGTGTGAATGACATACCACTTTGGTTCTATTTTATCAACATCAACATTTTCCATAACTTTCTCCTTATCAACCTGCCATAGATGTTGTCAAAAGTTCAAACAACCACGCAAGTAGCCTATCAATACCAAATAGTATAACTGCAAAAATGATAACTACTGCCAAAACAACACCTGTCTTTTTGACAACTGTGCCAAAAGTTGGCCAAGTGACTTTTTTGAGTTCGCTTGTTGTTTCTTTTATTCTTTTAGCAGTTTTTGATTGTTTCTTTACTTTTTGCTTTTTGCTTTTTTGCTTGTCTTTTTTGCTGTCGACTTTTTTGTCGTCTTTGGACTTTGCGACTTGCTCGTTTTTTTGCTCGTCTTTTGGCTCTTGTGTTTCTGCCAAGGAAGATTCAACAACTTCGCCATCTACCTTTTCCTCTACATTTTGTTGGACTTTTTTGTTTTTCTTTGCCATGAAACATCTCCTTACTTGGTTTCTTTGTGAAGTGTGTGTTTGTTACACCTTGGGCAATATTTTTGCATTTCTATTCTCTCAGCTTGGTTTTTCTTGTTTTTGCTTGTTGAATAGTTACGCTCTTTGCACTCGGTGCAGGCAAGGGTTACTAATGCTCTCTTTGGATTTGCCATAATATTTCTCCTTAAAATAAGTTATTACTTAAAAAATAGCACCCGCTTTTTATGGTGCAGGGCTATATTATCATAAACATATATGTTTGTCAATTATTTTTTTGTATTATCTACTAAATTCTTCGTCGTTTGACTTTTGTGTGTCTTGTTGATTTTGTTTTTGTTGTTCTTCCTCTCTTTGCCTTTCTTCCTGATCTTGCTTCTCTTGCAATTCTTGCTCTTCTCTTTCTTTTCTTAGATTTTCTTGTATCTCGGCTTGTCTACGCATATCTTCTGCCTTGGACTGCTCAACTGCCTTGTCAATCTCTCTCTTCAAGGTTGCGTTGTCCATAACTTTATTTTTCAAACTTTGCGCCTTGGCATAAACAGTACCCGCACGCTTTTGAATGAGTGCCATAAACTGTAAAATAAGTGCCTGCATGTTTGCTTTTTCAGTGAAAGTGTCTTTCAAAAGTTCACCAAGTTCGCCGTCCATTCCATAAAGTTCAATATACATCTTTATTGCATTGGCATCTTTTTGTTTGAGTTTTGTTATGTCAAGCTTCAAAAGTTCGCTCCTGTTTTTAAGCGAAACTATTGTTTTTCCTATTTGTTCTTTAAGCTTTGGATCACTTGTAACAAACTGTTCATTTTCAAGTGCAGTGACCAAGTCATCACAATTTTCAAGTGCTGTGGTGAAGTTTTTTGAAATTTCACTATTTGACTGCTCTAAAAAGCTTTGACTAGTTTTTTCGCTTGCGTCAACTTTGTTGTGCAAAATTTCACCAGCATATTCTTCGGTCAAAACAAAATTCTCACCATAAGGGTTATATCCTTGTTCAACATACAACTTGCCCAAACTCTCATCGGCAAGCGAAAGAGCGTTAAAAACATCAACACTCTTGTCTTGTGGGAGTGCATCTTTTTGAACTTCAAGGTCATCAACTAAAAACTCATTTTCCATAACTTTATAATAAATTAGTTTGCTTTTTTTGTCAACTGATATACATAGCACAAGACGCTAAACCACTTTTTAAAACTGAATAAATATTGATTCAATATGGTTGACCAGTATAGAATTTTTCGAAAATATGAGAATATATTGACAAAAACTGATTTTATATTTTTTCTTTTTAGCCACATTCATAAAAAAGACCTTTCGGTCTCTAAATATAAAAAAACCGCCAAAAAGCAAGAAAGACGAGTCTTGGGGCAAAAACTGCACTAATCGGCAAACTTTTGCATATATTTTTCGTAGATAGTAGATATAAGTAAAAACACAAAATTGTGAGACGAAGACGAGGCTCGGGGGGTACCCTCACGCACGAGCGTACTTCGTACGTGACTGTGTGAGGGTTGCCCACCAGAAACAAAGTATTCGCCCACAATTTTGCGTTTTTTGTTTTTGCCCTTTTATGAACCGGCCAAACGAAAAGTGCACTTCGTTGGCACTTTTGCCGTGACTCTAATGAAGAAATGCAGTGCATTTCTTTTGTATAGAATTCATATCTTGGCTTGGGAGAAACAATGTATTTCTAGCTTTTTTCTTGTTGTATATAAGTAAAAAACACAAAAAAAGACCCGAGAGCAAGGCTCGACGGGTACTTCCACGCACGAGCGTACTCTGTACGTGACTGTGTGGAAGTTGCCCGTCAGTAAACACAGCTATCGGGATCTTTTTTTGCGTTTTTTGGTGCGAGTGACGGGACTTGAACCCAACCCATACGGTTTCCCACTTGCCCCTTAAACAAGCGCGTCTTCGTCGAAACTCTCGCTTATCTCTTCAATTTGCTTTTCGCAAATTTTCGCTTTTCGCTCGGTTTCTCCTCTCCCCTAAAAAGTTTCCGTGGGTACTTTTTGGGGACCCCGAAAAATGGCAGACGCATACATTGTACCTAGCCCAGCACCAATAAAAGACTAAATCGAAACCGATTTAGTTTTTTTTAATATTCTTCTCTCCATGCATCAAGCCATTTAGTATACACTTCTCTATAATCAATTTTTTCTCTTGTAAATTTAATATCAATACATCTCGTGTCTTGGCAATTTTCCAACATCAAAAGAGCTTCTGGAGAGATTTCAACACCACGTGCATTCGTGTTTTCTTTTGGCAATTTAATATATCTATCTCTTCCTATTTGATTTATAATATTAATTTGAGATTCTTTCGAAAAAAGTAAAAGTTTGCCATTTCCATTCCAATGAATTTTAGCCATTAACATATCACAAGACGGAATGTAAGTATTTTTAAATTCTAAAGCTTTTTGTGCATCAACAGTCCAAATCAGTTTTACAGAAGACCACCTATCACTATTTGTTGTCATTGTCTTTATAGATAAAGGAGTATTTTGAACTATAACATCAACTTCTGGAGCTGTAATTGGAATATCGGGATCAACTATATCAATTCCGAATTTATACATAAGCAATGCAATAAGAATTCTTTCTCGAACCGAACCTATTCCCATGCCAATCTTTCCATTTCTAGAGCTTTCTAATTCTGCCAATTGAAATAGATGGGGCAATTTATTCTTCACTCTTTTAACAATAAGTGTATCGTCAAACAATTTATTATAAACGCTACTCATTTTTCTAACCTTTTTCTTCTAAAATATTTTTTAACATTTGAGCCATATGCCAAGCAAAAACTGGGGCTACAGCATTACCAATTTGTCGATAAGCGTCAGTTGTAGACTGAACAAAAACAAAATTATCAGGGAAAGATTGAATTCTAGCAGCTTCACGAGCCGACAATCTTCGTGGTAATAAATAATGAAATTCAATATTACCATGATGTTCTGCTCTCATAGTTGGAGCAGGTTTATTTGCTTTTGTTATTGTATTGCCTTGTTTACCAGGACAAAACTTTGCTTTTGAATAGCCATAATTAGGTAACGATTTATGTTTTTCATCATCTTCTAAATCATGTATAGCATCTTGAATTGTAACCCAAGGAAGTAAATTTTTATCTGTTGCAGAATGGGTGGGCTTTGGCCATTCAATATTTTTATCTATATCTTTCCGTATTCCAACAATAATAACCCTTTCTCTAGTTTGTGGAACCCCATAATCTGCGGTATTAAACAACTTAAAGGCAACATTATATCCCAATTTTGAAAAATCTTCAATAATTGTTTTAATGGCCAATCCATTCTCCCAAGAAATTAAACCTTTTACATTTTCTGCAAGGAAAACTTTTGGCTTAACAATTTCTATAACTTTAGCCATGCTTTGATATAATTTTCCTCTTTCAACAGAAAGACCCTGTCTTTTGCCAGCCAAGCTAAAATCTTGACATGGAAAGCCACCAATTACGACATCTGCATGTTGTGGCAGCGTGTTAACATCTTCTAAAAAATTTAGTTGATTATTTTGTGTCCCATTGAGAATTTTGGTTATATCTCCGCACACGACATCTAAATCTTTAAAATTTAACTTTTGGGTTTTTGTTGCTTTTTCATTTATATCGTTTGCCCATATAATCTTAAAAGGATTTTTATCGTAATATTTGCCAAGATATGAAAATCCTCCTTCAATTCCTAGGTCAAGTCCACCACAACCCGAAAAAAGTGAAACAACTTTGTAATCTGCCATTAATAATCTCCTGTGAAATATTTATCTATTAACTACAAGTTCATTATATCATATAAATTACAAATTTGTATTGTTTTATTTAAAATATTTTTTTATTTTGAGATCGTGGCGTGTGCTTGTCTTGATACAAGGCTGTCGCTTCGCTCCAGCAGACAAGCACACGCCAGCAAGCAAAAACATTTTACAAAATCAAGTGGGGAAAAGGCGTTCACATGCTAAAGCAAAAGTGAACCGCCTTTTTCTTTGCCCACTTGATACCTTTGTTGTATATAAACGATACAAAAAGTTATGGTTTTGTTTATATTTTGTATATGTAAAGTATAGGTTTGGTTCATTGTATTTTCCGAAAATGTGTATTAACATTTCATTGTAAACTAACATTTTGTCAAATAAAGTTAAGTCAAATCAAAAATGAGTCATTGTTTAGATATGTAATTATCAAACAATGTCATTTTAAAATTTTAGTGATTATGTTATGTTTACAATGAGTTAAAAAGACAACGCAAAAATGTAAATTGAGATTTTGTTTATAGGTTTTGCTTTTAGCCAAAATTAAAAGCCAGTGATTGCATTTTATGGGCGTAGAAAAACAAAGTTTTTTCTATGTCCTTTTTAATTCCAAATTTTCGTAATAAGGAGTTAAAAAATGCAAAAATTAGAAGTTGTTTTTACAAATGAAATAGATATTGGTGTGCTTAACGAAGAAATTTTAATCATTCTATACAACCATATTTTAGAAAGTAAAAATTTAAAATTGGGATTCTAGCGTGTGCTTGTCTTGATACAAGTAAACACTTTTCTTTCGCCTTGAGATGATAAACGAAAACTCTTTATTGTCAAGGGTAAAATGTATTGATTCTCAACCCTTGACAATAAAAGAAAAAATACAAGTAAAAATCTATTAAGCCCTTTTCGTTTTTCTTATCTCTGTCGAAAGACAAAAATAGATAATTAAAGGAGTAAAAAATATGAAAACAGCAGTAATATATGCTAGATATTCAAGTGATAGTCAAACCGAGCAAAGTATTGAAGGACAATTAAGAGTGTGTGAAGAATTTGCTCAAAGAAATGATTTAGTTATACTCAACACATATATTGACCGAGCAATGACAGGAACAAATGATAATCGACCTGATTTCCAAAAAATGATAAAAGAGAGCTCCAATCACGAATGGCAATATGTAATTGATTACAAACTAGACAGATTTTCAAGAAATAAATATGAAACTGCAAAATACAAAAAGGTATTAAAAGATAATGGTGTAAAATTGTTATCTGCAATGGAAAACATACCCGACACACCAGAAGGAATTATTCTAGAAAGTTTGCTTGAAGGTATGGCTGAATACTATTCGGCAGAACTTGCACAAAAGGTTAAGCGTGGTATGCACGAAACTAGACTTAAAGGCAACTACCAAGGCGGTGGACTACCTTATGGTTACAAAATTGATGGTAGAAAAATTGTAATTGATGAAACAAAGGAAGATATAGTAAAATATATTTTCAAACAATATGCTATGGGTAAATTTGTAAGAAACATTATTGAAGAATTAACTCAAAAAGGTATTTACAAAAATGGCAAACCATTCGCAGTAAATACAATCTATGGAATACTTAAAAATGAAAGGTATATCGGAAAATACACAAAAGATAATGAAGTATATACAAATATGTTCCCAAGAATAATTGATGATGAAACTTTTGCAAAAGTTAAAGCAAGAAGTAAAGTAAATCATTATGGCAAACGCAGTGTAAAAACAGTTTACCTGTTTAGAAATAAACTTGTCTGTGGTTATTGTGGTAAGCCAATAAGTGCAGAAAGTGGAACTACAAGACTTGGCAAAAAGATAAATTATTACAAATGTATTGGTATTAAAAAGTATAGAAATAATTGTATAAAAGAAACAATTAGACAAGATATTTTAGAAGAATATTTATTAAACACAATAATAACTGAATTATCTAAACAAAAAGTGCAAGACCAAATAGTTAAGAAACTAATGGACTTGCAAAACACACCTAAAACCAATACAAACTTAAATATGCTTGTTAAAAGCAAAAAACAAGTCGAAATGACACTTAATAACATTATGTTAGCAGTTGAACAAGGTGTAGTGAATAAAACCACTAACAACCGAATGAAAGAACTAGAACAGCAAATTGAAGATATTGAAAGACAAATTCTTGTTGAACGAAGTAAAACATTAATAAAAATAAGCGAAAAAGATATACGAAAGTTTTACATAGAAGCGTTAAAATTAGAACCATTACTACTAATTGATGCTTTAATAAAACAAATTAAACTTTATAACGATAAAGTAGAAATAACATTCAATACACCAACATTACAGAGTCCTAACGATAAGGGCTCTTTTTTAATGCTTAAAAATAAAATGAAAAAGATAATTCAAAACAAACCAGAACCAGCACTCATTGATATGAGTGTTGAATTCTATGTACAACCGCCAAAATAATTTATTCTTGGCAATTAAAACAAAGAAAGAACAATTGTGTTCTTTCTTTTCTCTTTTTTTGATATTGTGTTTCATTTTGTCTTGTTGTCAAGCACCTTTCACGGCATAAACCGCCACGAATTATTGTAATTAAAAATTATTTATGTTATAATAAATACATATTTTAGAGAGGTCTTTATGGTATTAGAAATAATAAATATAGTTGCGATAATAGTAATTCCAATTCTTTCTGTTTTAATTGGACAATGGTTGCAAAATAAAAGTGAAAAAAGAAAAGATAAGATGAGAGTTTTTTCTCACCTTATGTCTTACAGGGCATTTGGTTATACAGACCAAAATTCAGTTAATATTTTCAACTCTGTTCCTATAGTTTTTAATGAAGATAAAGATGTTATAGAGAAATATAACATTTATTTAGGCTCTATGAATATAGAGCCAGAAGATTTTGCTCAAAAGCAAAAAGAAATTGAAAATAACAAAACGAAGATGTTGGAATCAATGGCAAAAACTTTAGGATATAAGAACATCAACTGGGAAGTAATACAAACCCCATATTTACCAATAGGTCTTATAAATGAAATAACTAATGAAAATACTTATAAACAAGGTCAGCTAGATGTAGTCAAAATACTATCACAAATAAAGCAACAGAAACCACAAGAAGAAAATAGAACAAAAAAGTCTAAACCAAACACTTAATTACAAGTATTCGATTTAGACTTATATTGGTGCGAGTGACGGGACTTGAACCCATACGGTTTCCCACTTGCCCCTTAAACAAGCGCGTCTGCCATTCCGCCACACTCGCAAAATGCAACAGTATAATAACATCTTTTTAACATCGTTGTCAAGCGGTCATATCAAAATATTTGACAATTTTTTGTGATTTGCACAATAATATAAATATGATTCTAAACATTGTTTTGTATTCGCTTATTGGCGTTTTGGTTTTGGTTATTGTGATTTGTCTTGCAATAGCCAATTATGCCGGCAGTAATTTGGTGACGGTTTTTGAAAAGTACGAAAAGTATAACGCTGACTTTTTTGACACCATGACGCTTGCAAAAAATATATCTTATGGCGAGTTTATGGGAAAAGTGCAAGTTGGCACAGTTCAAGGATTTTTAAGCGACTATTACTATCGCGGAACAATTCACCTTTCCCCGCGCATTGCAAGTGCAAGCAACATATCTGCCTTTTCGGTTTGTGCTCACGAACTTGGCCATGCAATGCAGTACCGTGACGAACCACAAAAAATGAAAAAGTTTGGCAAGAAAGTTATGCTTTCAAACACCATTTCAAAATTCACTTTACCACTTTTTGTTATCGGAATAATATGTATATTCTTTAATATAATAGTAGCAATTTCAGTGCTTTCGCTCAGCGTAATAATGTTTTTAATTGGACTTATGACAAAACTTAGCACAATCAAAATTGAAAAAGAAGCATCAGAAAATGGCATCAAACTTTTACAAAAATACGCAAATTTTGATGAAAATCAAGTAAAATATGCAAGAAAAGTGCTTAATGCGGCAAAATTGACATATATTGCATCGTTTTTGAAAAGTATGCTCAAATGGACAATGCTTGTCAATAAATATGATTTTTATTAGGAGGTTAATATGTGGATTTTATTTTCACCAGAATATTTGGAATACACGCTCATGGGCATCATCTTAATCCCTGGGCTCATATTTGCAATGATTGCAAGTGCACGCGTTAAAACAACTTTTAGTAAATACGAGCAAGTGCTTTCGTCGAAGGGTTTAACAGGTGCACAGGTTGCACAAAAGATTTTGGAGGCCGAGGGTATTTTTGATGTACAAATTCAAAAAGGTCACACAAACGAACTTGTGGACAACTTCAACCCAAAAACTAAAATAATAACGCTTTCAAACAAGGTATATGACGGAACAAGCATATCTTCAATAGGCGTCGCAGCACACGAAACAGGTCACGCAGTGCAATACGCAAAAGGCTATGCCCCTATGAAGATAAGAACGGCACTCGCATATGTTAGCAATTTTATGAGCTTTTTTGTTTGGCCACTCATATTTATCGGCATAATACTAGATGTTGCATATGTTGGCGGAGTTGTTGGAAAGTCTTTTTTATGGATAGGTGTCGCATTCTTCGCCGTCAGTGCTCTATTTAGTTTGGTCACCTTGCCCGTCGAATTTAATGCGTCAAACAGAGCTTTAAAACTTTTGGTGTCAACGGGCTGTGTTGACGAGATGGAAGTCAAAGGTTGCAAAAAAGTGCTTTCTTCTGCCGCAATGACATATGTTGCTGGACTTGTTGTGTCAATTTTGGAACTTTTGAGATTTGTCCTATTCTTCCTTTTAAGGTCAAGAGATAATTAGTAAATATTTGGCAATACTAAATTTGTTTATAAGGAGAAAAAATGAACAAAGAAAATGTTATTTCAAAGTATAGCGATGACAAAAAAAGAGATATGGAAAGTTTTTGCAATGACTACAAAAATTTTTTGTCAACTTGCAAAACAGAGCGTGAGTGCATAGACTATATAACAAAGATGGCAGTTGACCACGGGTATATCAGTCTTAACGAAGCGCTAAAAAACAACACAAAACTCAAAAGCGGTGACAAAGTGTATGCCGTAAACATGGGCAAAGCAATGATGCTAATGGTGATTGGCAAACACGAAATGATGCACGGTCTTAATTTTGTTGGCTCGCACATTGACAGTCCCCGTCTTGACCTTAAAGCAAACCCTGTCTATGAGAACAACGGGCTATGTCTACTCGACACGCACTATTATGGCGGAATAAAGAAGTATCAATGGACAACTCTTCCCCTTGCCATTCACGGCACAGTTGTTAAAAAAGACGGCAAAAAAATCACTTTTGTGTATGGCGAAGATGAAAATGACGGCGTGGTTGGAATTTCTGACCTTCTCCCTCACCTTGAAAAGACAAAGAAAATTGAAATTCAGGGCGAAGACCTAAATATCCTTGTTGGCTCAACGCCAGATATGTCACAAAAAGAGGACAAAGTTAAGGCGAACATATTGAAAATATTAAAATCGTACGACATTGACGAAGAAGACTTATTCAGTGCCGAGATTGAAGTAGTGCCAAGTGGTAAGGCGCGTGACTTTGGTCTTGATAAAAGTATGATTATGGCATATGGTCAAGACGACAGGTCTTGTGCGTATGCTTCACTTAGAGCAATGATGGAGATTGAAAATCCTATGCACACAAGCGTATGTCTTTTTGTTGACAAAGAAGAAATTGGCAGTGTTGGCGCAACTGGAATGAGCAGTAAGTTTTTTGAGAACAGCATAGCAGAAGTGATGAACCTGTGTGGGCAGTATAGCGAACTGAGTATGAGAAGAGCGTTGAACAAATCTCGTATGCTTTCAAGCGATGTGACGGCGGGTTATGATCCAAACTATCCAACCCCTATGAATGAAGCAACCGAAGCACACCTTGGCAGAGGTATTTCATTCAATAAATACACAGGAAGCAAAGGCAAAAGCGGTGCAAATGACGCAAATCCTGAATTCATTGCAAGCCTTAGAAATGTCCTTGACAAAAATGGCGTTGGCTATCAAGCCACAGAGATGGGCAAAGTTGACGCCGGTGGCGGTGGTACAATCGCCTATATTATGGCAGGCTATGGTATGGAAGTCATTGATGCCGGAGTCCCTGTCCTTAGTATGCACGCCCCTTGGGAGATAACGGCAAAGGTAGATATTTATGAAAGTTATCTTTGCTACAAAGCATTTTTTGGAATGTAAATAAAAGATAGTGTTATTTGCGCTAT
>CALWTG010000028.1 GCA_944384385.1 uncultured Clostridia bacterium
TATTGAGCAACAAGTACTGCATCATACTTATAACTCCAAGTTGTTGACTCGGCAATCAAAACATTGTTTGATTCAAGTTTCCAACCAGTGAATACAAAACCAGTACGCACGACATCATCAGCAGTTGGCAAAACTGCCCCATATGTGGCAATGCTTTGTGATATCGTTTTTTGATATGCGAATGTAGTTGATGTTGGCAGGTTGCCTGAAAGTGACTCACCATCAGCCAAGTCATAGTTTAATGTAATATTACTAAGTGTAGTAATATATATATCTATAGTAATAGAGCCACTAATTGCATCAGTAAGTGTGTATGTTATTTCATCTGCTGAACTTGAACTATTGATATTAACAGTTGTTTCTGCATTGTTTACAAGTACCCTGTCAATCCAATAATTTACATCTCTGTTTAAAGTAAGTGAAAGTCTTGAATTTTGTTCAAAATTTGTTCTTGTGTCAACAATATATACATTTTGCGTTCCGTTCCCTGACACTTGCGTGTATGTGCCATTTACCGTCAATGTTGCAAGACTGCTTATATTTGGAGCGTTAATATCATCACACAGAACTCTTATTTGCATAACGACTTCTTCTGCGCCTGCGTCTGCAATTTCATATTGACCAAGTATCGAATATGTAAAGTTGTTTTGGTCAACACCCGAGCCATTAATGACAAAACTCACAACTTCAATTTTGTTTTGTGATCCATTATAGGTGTAAACACCAACAACATTGCGTGATGTTTGTAAAGTTATTACAGGACTTGCTCCAATTCTGATTAAAAATACCTTTGAATCACTATCAAGTGTAATGTTATCACTTGCTATTGCAATTTTTTCGTCATCAGCACCTACTTTGTAGCTTGTACCACTTACGATATAAGTAATAACAAAAGGAGTGATTTCACCTTTGATGTCTTCAACATAATAGTTCTCACTGTCTTGACCGGAAATTGTCACTGACATATCTTTGTTTGTACCAACATTTTTGTCAATATATTGAATAGATACTGTTACATTATCTCCGGCAACTGCACCTGAGAATGTGACATTTGGTACGCCGAGTGTGTTGTCAAAAACCTTGGTAACAACATTTGTTGGTGTGCCATTTTGAGCAACGGTTAGCATCTTTGGTGAAACAATAACAGTAATTGTTGCAGTTTGGGTTACTGAGCCCGTTGTCAATGCAACTTTGCTGTTATACTCGCCCTCAGTTCCATATAATGTGACCTCACATGTGTATGTTCCACTTTGTGCAACATCTTTTATAGAAATATTTGCTGTTTCTTGTCCATCTTTCTTGAAAATAGTCTTAGTCGCATTTTGGTCAAATGGCAAGCCACTTGGAATAACAACTTCCAAAGAATAACTTTGTCCATTATACACCCATGCCCCAGTAGATTGCCCATTTACAATCAAGGAGACATCAGCAGAAACAAGTTCATAGCAAGCATAGAAAACAACATTATCTTCACTTGTGAAATAACAAATATCACTTTGTGATGTGTTTGATGGATAATAATAATATGTTTGGTTGTTTTTTGTTGCTTTGTAATATCCAGCAAATTCATAAGTAGCACCCTCGACAGTCCAAGTTGGAGTGGTAAGTGGTGATAGCATGACATAATTATTTGTACCAAACAGAACATTCGCCTTTACTTCACTAGCACCATTACTAAACTCACCAGGTCCAGCACTAAATGTCGCATCGACAGTTATGGCATTCCATTGTGGTGTTATGTTTGCTTCAAGAACCGTGTTGGTCCATCTAACAAAAGTACCCCACTTTCCATTTGAATATGGATAATAAACAGTGTTATTGTATTTCCAACCACCAAATGTGTAGCCAACAGGATTTTGTGTTGGCATTTTGACAGATGTTGGGACTTGTCCATAGACAACTGATACACTTCCAAGCCCATCATATCTATTGCCGTCTGCGTCACAATAATAAAGTGTTACCGTTTTTTCCTTAAATACAGGACTAAGAACAATTATATCACCACTTGGCGCACTCCAATTTGCGGTAACTGTATCCGAGTCGCCTTTTATTATCATGCCAGTTTCTTCGCTTTCCCATTGTACAAATTCATACATCTCATCTTCATACATCTCATTGTATTGGATTATAGCAAATGGAGTTACCCCGCCTTTGATGATGTATGTATTGTACTCTATTTCAAGGTCTCTTTGCTCAGAAAGTGAAACACCACAACTTTGATTGTTTACACTGTCAAAAAATTTTGACGTGTCAAATTCAAGTGTATAAACTTTTGCTTCATACACTGCGACAAAATACATAAAGTTCTTAATCAAAACGCCATCACCACCAGCAGTTGCGAGCAATGTTACATCATAGTTTTGTGAAGTTGAAACAAGGTTGCCACTTCCAAAAGCTGTTCCGTTAATGGTAATACCACTATCAGAACTAAATAAATACCAGCCCTTAAACTCATATCCAGCTTGTGCTGTTGCACTAAGAGAAACAATTTCGTTTGAAATATATTCATTTGATGATATGGCATTTGTATTAGAAATTGTTGTGCTACCATTTTTCACAAGTGCGTTTAAGACTTGAACCTGTGAAGTAAGCATTTGATATTCAATAACAACTTGAATATTTTCTCCATTTTTAAAAGATGGTGTTATGTTAAACGCATTGCTTATCGTGATATCTTTTCCATCTTCATCGCCAATGTAAATCAATATCTTTGCTACCGATGGGTCATTGTTTATGTTAACACTGAAATCGTTACTTGAAATGTTATAATCAACAAAATTCAAAACTGAACTATTTGTTTGCTTTGAAATCTGGAAACCATAACTTACTGGTTTATTTTCTTGTAGAACTTTTTGCGATATCTGTCCGCCATTTTTTGTTGTTCGCTCTAAAACAGTAACATTTGCTTTTATTGGCTCAAATGTCACATTAACAACTATCTTATCGCCAGAATTTTCTATAACAAAATTATTAAGTCCTAATTCTAAGTTTTTAAGCCCAAGGTTGTCGCCCACCATCTCTGGTTTATCGACTGTGACATAAGTATTTCCGGGCATACTTATGCTGACTTTTTGTATCAAGGCAAATTCAGCTAACATATATACTATCAGCTTAACACTATCGTCTGTGTTTACAGTTGTTGACATAGTGTTGGAGTTTTCAGAAGCTTCAATTGAATTATTGTTACTAGAAGATTCAATTCTCCTTGTCAAGATATCGCCAGTTAAAAGCGAAGAATCTAGACCTTCAAAATTTACTTGAAGTGTCCCCCTGTTTCTAGTAACAACAAATTCAACAGTTATTGTCTCAAAGCCAAAAACACTATTGTCCCAATTGTATTTATTTAATACAATTTTATTGTTACTTTCTAAGGCGCTAGCATCTACAACAAATATATTATTTTGGGAGACACCAGGTGCTGTATTCAAATAAATATTGATTCTGTTATAAGTATATCCCGATAACATGTCAATATCGGTTAATTGGATTGAACTTGAACTATACTTAAAGCTTGATGTTGGAGGGTTGCTTGAATTTGTACTTAAAAGCGACTTAGAAGATGCTCCGTCAATTGAAAGCTTCATTATATCACGACTTACCCCGCTATCGTCACCACTTATTTTAACGGTATACATCACATTAAACACACGAGCTTCAAGAACAAAAGCAATGTTTTCTATGCCCATTAAATGATCAAAACTGATTGAAGCCTCGCCAGTTGATTGATTCCAATTTATTGTTATACTGTTAGCAATCTTAACATTTTTAGTAGTTCCATCCGCATTAAGAGTTCCATAGTCAAAAGATATTTTGTTTAAACCAGTATTGGCAATTGATTCAAAAGAATTTTTTAATAAATCACTAATGGTTGTAACACTTCCATTTGCGAGAGTCAAGCTAATATCACTTAATTCGTAGCCTTGACTTACTCTAAATTTAATCTCTGCGCTTTGAGTGCTCTTTCTAGTCAATTTACTGATATTATTGCCAAGCTCTGCACCATCCAAAGAAGCCGTCATTTTTTCTATAAGATAGCCTTGTGACACGGCTTGCGCAGGTGTAATAGAATTATTATTATCGGTTAAAAATGCTAAATTCGTTTCGCTTTCAAAAGGAACCCAATCAGCCAAAAGTGTTTTTTTATCGCCAAATGTATAACTCCATTTTCCATTACCACTCACAATACTCAAGTCGGGCGTGAGTGTGTTGCCAACTTCTCCCGCAACACCTGTCGTGATAATTTGTAATGTTTTCGCCCCGTTTTCATCCGTCAACCAAAAACCTTTTAAGCAAAACTCAGGCCAATATGGTGCAGAATATCCACTACTTGCCAGTGACTGGAATGAAATTGAACTATCATTTGCACCAACATTTGCACCAAAAGTGTAAACACTGCCCGAACCACCACGATATACATCACCTATTGAAAAACCCTTTTCCCAAATGTCTTCACCTGCCATAACATTTATTTGAAGTGAAACATCATTAAAACTTGAGTTTGAAATCTCTGAATCGAATCCACTGTTAACAAAAACCGGATATGTACCCGACAATCTATGGAATAAATCTTGTTCACTATCATCCTCGTCATAAAGTTTGAGCGTAACTGGTTGAAGGTTGTTGAAATAGTAGTTGATAGTTTGAGAAACTTTGAAAGTATCTGTTGAGCAATAACCCTGTCCCTCTTCAGGAAGAGCATTGCCTACCGTTTTGCCGCTTGAATCTTTTAAATTGACTGACTTTGTAATTCTGCGAACGCCAAACGAATTTGCAGCACTTCCCCAATCGGATATCATATCAAGATACGATATGCCATCAATTTGGGTTCCTGTTAATGAAATTTTATAGGCTTCTGAATAAGGGATATACACAGATATCCCACTTTGATTATTTTTTTCCCAACCAGCCTTCTCTTCAATATTACTAAACAAAGAACTATTGTCATACAAATCGGAATAGGTCTTAGCAGGCTGTATTGTGTGTGTTATTTTGTCTGGATTTTTAAAAGCTGTTGCCCCAACATTTGAATATTCATTGAAATTAAAAGTATGCTTAACAAGTCTCCCACGACTATGTAATTCAACTTCATAGTATCCACAAACAGATGAGAGGTTTAAAGTGTAATCTTTCCACTTCGTCCCACTTCTTAAAAATACTACATCCTGATCCCAGCCACTTCGAGATTCAAATCCAAAATTCAAATAAAACTTAGAACCACCTTCATAAAACGCAGAGTCCGATATTCCGCCGGACAAATAGTATGTTGCTTGAGTAAGATCTGATGTAGCTTCACTAAAATCTGTTACAAGCGGGGTACTGCTCCCAATCGTTGTTGTGTCATAATCGTCAACCGTTGTAATGACATCATCGTCATTTGCCATATTCCTTGTTAGTTTAACATAAGGGAAATTATTATTACTGCCTGAAGAAATCTCAACCGTGTTCGAAGAAAGAGGATTGGATACGCTAGAACCTCCCAAATATCCCTTTTGGGTAAGAATACTGTAAAAGTAGGTATATGTGGTTGTACTCTCGGAAACCGCCATTGTATTAGTGTTGTAGCTAGCTACTTTCACATCGATTTCCACATAAATATTTCCAACACCCTTTAAAACTTGCATAGGTTGGTTATGCATGTATTCGCCATAAGTAGTTGTCGTCCAATTTGCAGAGTTTGTTTTTCTTGGACTAGTATATGATGACGAATTTCCAAACAAACGACTGGAGGAACTATAAACATCTTTGATATAAGAACTTGATATGTAAGATGAATATCCGATAAATCCAATTCTTCCTGTGGTACCAGTAACGCCATGTATACTATAATAAAAACATTGGCTTACTGATCTCGTTCCAGTATTTACATTCGTCAAATATCCAATTAGTCCACCAGAATATGGACCATTTGATGTTGGAGTGTCTATCGCAACAGTTGAAAAACTTCTTTTAACGCCAGTATATGAACAGTATCCTACAACTCCGCCCACATACCCCGAAACTGAGCCTGAGCCTGAATATTGACTTTTTATGTATCCGCTAACGCCACAATTTATTATTTGTGCTGGGTAAGACGACGTTCCTGTCGAGCACGCAACTAATCCTCCAACATATTGTGAATCAGTGTTTATATACACACCTTCCAAAAACACATTTCTTATTATCGCGTTGTAGCCAACATATCCAAAAAATCCAATGTAAGTGTTTTCTATGGTAGTGTCAATTGTAAGCCCTGTTATTTTGTGACCACGACCATCAAACAACCCATTAAAGGCGTGAGATGAGTCGCCAATTGGAGTCCAGATTTTGCCGGACAAGTCAATGTCTGCTGTAAGATAAACTGTATAGCCAGAATATGTATTCCCATTATTGACCTTTTTGACAAAATCAATAAGGGTAGAAGTGTTTGAAATTTCATAATTGTCCCCTGATACAGCCATAGGCATCGTCTCTATATCTTCCCATTTCCCATTTGTTACGACATCTTCTGATGGCAAGTCTGTTGTAACATCAGTTGATGTGCCATCGTCCAAAGCCAATGTCCCCTGTTGCATATTTGGTAGCAAATTAGCACAAAAAGCAGATACTATCAACGCAATAGATAGTAACAATGAAAATATTAAGCTTCTTTTAAATTTAAACCTTCCAAGATTATCCATGTGCAAACACTTCCTTTACTTAGTTTTATATATATTATAATTATTATACTAACCTTTGGCAAATGTTTAAGGACATAATTGAAAATAAAAATCACATAATAATACAAAATTTAGCAAAAAAATAATATGTACAAAAATCATTTTTAATTTTGCATATTTTGTGTTAAATTATATGTAACGGAGTTGTTATGAAAAAAACAATATACTTTGTATTTTGTGCAATTATGCTACTTATGGTTGGCTGTTTTTCGTCGGTTAGTAGCGTGGTATATGCAGACCTTCCACAAGATATAAGCGTGACTTCTTTGGACATAGAACTTTACGATTCAATGTCAAATAGTCTAGCACTTTCACAAAACGGAGTTGCAGAAATCGACTTTCAAAATTTTGATGAAAATGCCACAATAAACACAACAAATAATCCTTATGGAACATACTATATCGGAATAACGATAAACACTTTCCCTGTCATTTATGAAGATTTAGATGAAGATGAAAAATTAACAATTTATGGTGATGTGACGGGAAATATCACTATCAACGGCTCACCTGTCAATCTTGATAATAACTATGCAACAAGCACAGGTAATTACATTTTGTTTACACAATCTACTCCTGATTACTATTCAACTTATGACAAAATTTTTGTGCAAATTGTCCCAATCAAAGCAGGTACAACTACGGTTGAATGTAGCGTTTATGGACAAAGTGCACAGCTTACATTAAATTGTGAATATGCCACACCAAGTACACTCTCACTAGAATATGATGACACATTAAGAAATCAATTGCTTGAAAGCTTTGAGCCAATAACTTTCACTGCTGTTCCAAACTATTTAGACTGGCTCGATCCAAATGAAGCAATCACATACGAATGGTCTTTAAATTCAAAAGTAATTACAGACCAAACAACAGCTACCTTCACCGTAACAAAAGATATGATTGCGGTTGGCAATTACACAGTTGCAGTCACGATTCCAGGTTCAACACTTCAAGCCTCAGAAACAATAACAATAGGTACTGAAATTGCCTATGTCGTCAGCATAGAACATACTGGCGAAATGGAATTTACATACGGGGAATATCTTCAACCAATAAGCTTCACAGCAAGCATACCAGTTCAAGAAAGCTACACAATAGATTGGTACATAAAAGACCCACAAAGTGGCGTCTACGAGTATGAACAAACATCACAAAAATTTGATTTTATTCACACAGCTTTAAAGCCAGGAGTATACAAAATATTCGCTGTTGCAAGATTAAACTCTGAAAGTTACTACTCACCTGTTCAAGTTGTAACAATTCATCCTCAAGAAGTGGAAAACCAAACCCTTGATTTAATAATAGTCCAAAAAGTAATAGAAAATGAATATACTGGTCTTACAAGTTATGAATTTTCTATACAAAGCCAAGACCCAAATATTGATATTGAAGATTACTTCCTTCCAAATCAAATTGAATGGTACATAAAAGACTCTTCTGGGCAATCATCAGTTAGAGCACAAGTAGGCTACACATTTACTTTTAATCCAACAGAAATACAAGAATATATAATAACACTTTCATCAGCGCGAGAAATCGGCTCAACTCCTATTGCACAAACAAGCATAACGCCAAGACGTGTCGGACAAATTGTTGATATTTGGATTTATGTCGTGGTTGCTGCCGTCGTAATAATAATAATTGGCGTAGTTTCAATAATTATTTCAAATAAAGCAAGAGAAAAAATTTGGTAAAATCATAAAAAAACAGTAAAAAACCACAAAAAATTGATGTTTTTTGTGGT
Source organism: uncultured Clostridia bacterium (assembly GCA_944384385.1). Lineage (GTDB taxonomy): Bacteria > Bacillota > Clostridia > Christensenellales > UBA1242 > UBA5893. Next base: position 8,443 of record CALWTG010000028.1, read on the forward strand.
TTTTTTATATAATTTTTAAGGTTTTTTATTTTTATAAACAGAAAAATTATATAAATAATTAAATTAAAAATTATAAAAAATTGTTAAATTAAACATATATTTTGAAAAAAGATATGTAATAAATAAGTGATGATTATTTCGTTATTAGAAAATAAATTATAAATATAAAAAATCTTCAGTGGCGAAGACGAGGCTCGGCGTGTCAAGTCCACGCAGGAGTTTAATTATACAAAAAATGCAAAAAATAATCTCCTTTCGTCGCTCTCTAAGTGTAACACAAAGAGCGTAAAATATAAAAAACGCAAAATTGTGAGGCGAAGACGAGGCTCGGCAACGTCAAGTCCACGCAAAAGTTTTATTATACAAAAAATGCAAAAAATAAGCCCCAAGCGAGGCTCGCCAAGTGTGACACAAAGGAGCGTACTAATAAGCATACAAAAAACGCAAAAGTGTGTGGCGAAGACGAGGCTCGACGTGTCAAGTCCACGCAGGAGTTTAGTTTACCTAAATGACTGTGTGGCTTGGCACGCCAGAAACAAAGTATTCGCCCACAATTTTGCGTTTTTTAGTATTGGCAGTTTTGTGGAGTCCTAGCAAAAGGTATTACATCTCTTATGTTATCAACCCCTGTAAGGTACATAACAAGCCTTTCAAAACCCATGCCACAACCAGAATGTACACAAGAACCAAATTTTCTAAGGTTTAGATACCAATCGATGATTGATGTATCAACACCGAACTCTTTGCAACGAGATGTTAATTTCTCATAATCGTCTTCCCTTTGACTTCCGCCTATAAGTTCACCGGAGATTGGAACAATAAGGTCAACGGCAGCAACGGTTTTATTATCATCGTTAAGCTTCATGTAATATGCTTTAATGTCTTTTGGCCAGTTCTTGACAAAAACAGGTCCATTAAAATACTCAGTAATGTATTTTTCATGTTCTTTGGCGATGTCAGACTCGTATGTTGGCTCAAATTCCCATTTTTTACCTGATTTTTTAAGCAAATCAATGACATCTTTGTGGTCAATTCTTGTAAATTTACTTGAAAGAAGAGCGTTTAATTTATCTAAAAGTCCATTTGAAACAAATTTATCCAAAAATTCTAGCTCGTCAGGGCACTTGTCCATAACATACTTCACAACACTTTTAATCATGTCTTCTTCCATGTCCATAAGTCCGTCAAGGTCACAAAAAGCCATTTCAGGTTCAATCATCCAGAATTCATTTGCATGTGTCTTTGTATTGCTGTTTTCTGTCCTAAATGTTGGTCCAAAAGTATAAATTTTGTTAAAAGCAAGTGCAAACGCTTCGCCATGAAGTTGCCCACTGCCTGTGATATATGTTGTCTTCCCGAAAAGGTCTTTTGTCATGTCCACTTTTCCGTCTTTTGTTTTTGGCAAGTTGTTCAAATCCAAAGTTGTAACTTTGAACATTTGGTCACTACCCTCACAATCTGCTGTCGTCAAAAGTGGTGTGTTTACATAAACATAGCCATGCTCTTGAAAATATGTGTGGACTGCCATTGCAGCGACACTGCGAATTCTAAAAACTGCACTAAACAAATTTGTTCGTGGTCTAAGATATGCAATTTCTCTTAAAAATTCAACGCTATGACGCTTTTTTTGAAGTGGATATGTGTTATCTGTTGCACAAAAGACTTCTACATTTGTTGCCACAATTTCAAAAGGCTGTTTATTTTGTGGAGTCAAGCATACTTCACCCTCTACTATTACAGTTGAACCAGTATTCAACTTCGATACAGTTTCATAATTCGAAAGTGTATTATGGAGTATAACCTGCGCCGACTTAAAGCATGTTCCGTCAGTCAAATCCATGAAAGCAAAATCTTTGCTCTCTCTTACGCTTTTAACCCAACCACCAATTTTGACTTGTTTATGGTCAAATGATTGCAAGTCATCATAAACTTTCTTTATCTCATCTTTCATTTATTTTCTCCTTTAACAAAATCAGTTAATTCGTCGTTATATGTTATTATAAGCTCATGAAGCGCTCTTGTGCAAGCGGTATATAGAAAATTTTTGTCCAAAAAACTATTATAATTTTTCTTCGTAGCGTTTGGTACAATAACCATATCAAATTCAAGGCCTTTGCACATTGAAACAGGCATTATCATTATGTGTGAAAGTGGCATATTTTCATTCATCAAAGAAAGGTCGTCAATTTCTCCTAAATATTCATAATATTTTTCAGCTTCATGTGTTGTTTTGCAAATAATTGCAATTGTATCGTATTTTTTTGCATTTTTTACTGCATTTTCAATGAATTTTGCTTCATTTTCGATATTTTCACAACACTTTACTTCAACTTGTTTTCCATGTCTTTGCACTGGATTTGAATTAATACCCTTGATTTGGTTGCAAAAATTCGTTATCTCACATGTACTTCTATATGTCTTTTCAAGCGTCAATATTTCTTTTGCGCCCAAAGCTTTTGCATATGCCATTTCATCATCAGTTGTCATTATTTTTTCAATGCATTGATTTATATCACCCAAAACACATTTAGGACAATCGAAAATGTCATTTAAAATCTCATAGAAAAGTATTGAATGGTCTTGATATTCGTCAACAACCAAATATTTTACATTTCGTTTATTTAGTCCAAGCATATAGTGTTTTATATACAAAATTGGAGCAATATCTTCATATTTTAGTGTGTTTTTATCTGTCAAACTGAATTTTAGACCTATATTATTTAAAAAATCAGCATAAACATCGAGCAAAGAGATTTTATCAAACATTGTGTAAAGAATACGCTTTATCCTGGCGGAGATGTCATCAACGGCTTTGTCAATTTCCATTTTGTCTATAATATAATCAGTTATCCAATTTATTCTTACTGCTGGCGTTTTTTGTATGTATGTTTTATTATAAAGTTCATCAATTTCTTTTGCCGTTATCTTGGTTTCGCCAAAAGTCAAATCTTTTGGTTTAAAACTTAAATTTAGATATGTTTTTAAGTATTTTCTCAAACTTTCGGCAAAAGCTAAACAATTGTTAGATGCAGCTTCATTTGAGCTTGTGGTGTCATAAGTAAGTGCATCAAGCATATCTGCCCTAACTTCAGACGAAGGCGCAGGATGTGAA
>CALWTG010000029.1 GCA_944384385.1 uncultured Clostridia bacterium
CTAAAAAACAATCCAAACTATCCTGCGAAACTAAAAGCTCGAATACTTGGAAAAAATGGGCATCTTTCAAATCTCGATTGTGCAAAAGCGGTGGAGTATCTAACAAAAACGGGTACAAAACAAATTATGCTATCACACATCTCACGCCATAACAACACACAAACGCTTGCGTACACATCGGTTTGTAGTTACCTCAAAAAAGTTGGAATTATTGAGGGCAAAGATATCAAAATTTCAACAGCAAGCATAAATATGAGCACAATTTTCAAGTTAAACTAACAACTGCCAAAAGGAGAATTTATGAAAAAGGCAGTTGTTTTTTTATGTTTTAGTTTTGTTTTTATTTTGTCAGGTTGCGTGTTTAATGCAAATATTGACACCTATGATGAAAATGTGGACATGACGCCAAGGCTGATTGAGATAGGAGAACAAACTCCAATAACCGAAGTCATTGCGTCAGTCAAAGGCGCAGTTGTTGGTGTTATGGCAGTAACGGGCGACGGTTATAGCATAGGCAGTGGAGTCGCAGTCAGTGACGGCGGATATATTTTGACAAATCACCACGTTATTGAGAACGCAAAAAGTATAACAATTTATCTTGCAGACCAAACCACAGCTGGTGCAAAACTTCTTTACAGCGACAGTGCGATGGATATCGCAGTGTTAAAATCAGAGAAAAATTTACCATATCTTGTTTGCACAACGAAAGAGCTTAGTGTTGGGGAAGATGTGATTGCAATAGGTACACCGCTTTCGCTTGACTTTAAAAACACGGTGACAAAAGGCATAGTCAGTGCTCTTAATAGAACAGTTGGAATATCAAGTCTTGGTGGTTACACGACATATATGCAAAATCTAATTCAACACGATGCAAGCATAAATCCAGGCAATAGTGGAGGGCCACTTCTTACAACAAATGGTGAAGTTGTTGGGATAAACACATTAAAAGCAAGTGACGCCGAGGGCATAGGTTTTGCAATTCCAATAAGCGTTGGTCAGTCAGTTGTTGAAAACATTTCGAAAGATGTCAGCTATTCACAGGCATATCTTGGAGTTTTTGCAGTGGATACAGAAATTGCAAAGTTTGAAAATCTTAGCCAAGAAAAAAGTGGTGCATATGTATATAGTATAGATGAAAACATAGCATCTTGCTTAAAAGAAGGCGATGTCATAATAAAAATAAATGACACAGAAATAAAAAATTCACTTGATTTTAGACTTTGTATGTACAAGCTTAAACCTCATGATAGCGTAAATATCACTGTTGTGCGAGATGGTGAGATAAATGAATTAACCTGTGAAGTAGACTGCCGAAAAACGGCGTGATACTTTGTTTACTGCCAAGCCGTGCCACACAGTCGTTTAGGAAACTAAACTCGTGCGTGATACGGTTTTTCGTTCTTACTTGATGGGCAATAAAGGCTAATTAAAGAAATGCACAACATTTCTGCCTTTAAGTCACGGCAAAATCGCCAATGAAATGCGATTTTCGTTTGGCCGTGAGAAAGGGGCAAAAACAAGCGTTAAGCACTATATTTTGCACAAAAGTGCAAAATTGTGCCGAAAGTGTAGTTTTTGCCCTAAGACTCGTCTCACTTGTTTTTAGGCAGTCTACTTTTTAAGCGGTTTGCCGAAAAACGGCGTGATACTTTGTTAACTTGCACGCCGTGTAAATTATTGTTGCCAACTAAACTTTTCAAACTATTAAGTATAATTTGCACTTGATTTTAAGTGTCGGTTATTTTGTCAAACCAAAAGTGTGAGCAAATTGCTTGCACTTTTTGTATTGTTTAGTATAATTATGTTGTTATGGAAAAAAAGTTAACTTATGATAAGTATGATGCAGGGCAAGGCTTTTTGTTTGCTCTCTTTATGCCATTTTTAGTTTCACTTGTTTATCTGTTTATTGTTTATATTATCGCAAGCATTGCTGGCGTAAGTCTTGAAAATATAACAGAAAATACAATTTATCTCGCATTTGCAATGCTTATGAGTCCTATCGCTTTTATTTTGACATTTATGTTAGTAAACAAAATTTCAAGGACAGACTATGCTATGGCACTGGGAGTTAAACAAAAATTCGACTACAAATATTTGATTGTGGCAATACTTTTATCTCTTGTTTGCGTTTTTGGTATGTCAAACTTTGTCAATCTTTTTGATGCAGTGCTTGAAAAAATAGGCTTTGTTGGCTCATATTCGTTACCACTTCCAATGGATAATTTTGGATATTTGGTATTAAACCTTGTTTTGCTTGCAATTCTTCCAGCAATTTGTGAAGAGCTTGTATTTCGTGGTATAATATTTAATGGATTAAAGCAATATGGCAATATGTCAGCAGTTTTTCTTTCGGCAACACTTTTCATGCTTGTACATTCAAGTGTCGAGCAAACAGTTTATCCATTTTTTGTTGGAATTGTCCTTGCACTTTTGATGCTTAGAACAAATAATATCATCTATCCAATCATTCTTCACTTTTTAAACAATGCAATTGTTGTTGTCATGAACTATGTTTATTATCAAAATGGAATAGCAGAAAGTTTCACACTTTCGCTATCGAACATTTTGTTTGCAATTGCACTAGCAATTTTGTCTGTGCTTTGCGTTGTGATTACTTTTAAACTAATTTTGAAAAATAAAGATAAAAAGAAAAAGCAAAATATATTGCAAGATGGCACACAAAAAGACGCACCAAACACATTTTTATATGTCGGAATAATAGGTGCTGTAATTATTTGGATTTTTGATTTAATTTCTGGCTTTGTTGCATAACATACTTAAAAGGATAAAATATGTATAAGAATAAAGAAATATTTAACACAAACCTTGTTTACTTTTTGATAATATGTCTATTTATTACTATTAGAATAATTTCTTCAACTTTTTCAATTCCAACAGTTTGGGGTTATGTACTTAACGCCGTTATTCAACTTGTGCTTATGCTTAGTTTGCCACTCTTTCTTTTCAGCTTTCTTCAAAGGCAAAAAGTAAAAAAGACAATAAAAGATTATGGCTTTAATAAAATAGGCATAAAGACAATATTGCTTTCATTGGTTGCTGGTGTTATTGTATATTTAATAACAATTTTTGTCGCAACATTTTTCTCGGCAATTCTTTCACTGTTTGGCTATGAAAGTTCATCGAGTGGGACTGTTGTTTCAAGTTATCCACTTTGGCTTTTGTTTGTTGAACTTGTTTCAACGGCAGTTCTTCCTGGCATTTGCGAGGAAGTCGCACACAGGGGAATGCTATTAAACGGCTTCAAAAAGACGGGGATAACAAGGGCAATAGTTTTGTCGGGATTGTTGTTTGGACTTATGCACTTAAACATAGAACAATTTTTCTATGCTAGTTTGATTGGTATTTTCTTTGGCTTTGTTGCTTATTTTACCGATAGTATTTTTCCAACAATGATAATGCACTTCACTAATAACGCCATTAGTACATTTATGGGCTATGCATCTGCAAACAATCTTCCAATATACAATGCTTTCAATTCATTTTTAAGTAATATTTTTGGCGGAAACGCATTTTTGTCGATATTTATGATGTTTTTGATTGTGATGATTTTGATTGGTATTTTGTATCTAATAGTCATGGCAATGTTTAAAGATACAAGGTTAAAAAGCATGGCAAAAGTTGCTGACCAAGCCGTTAAAGATGAGCTTAGAAGAAGACTTATGGACGGCGTTGGTGGGGCAGAAGATGTTGAGAAAAATGAAGATGTTGATGTTGACCTAAAAACAATAGGAAATAACAAAATATTTTCAATAGTGTTAAGAACGGGTTATAAAAATGTTTACAAGCCAACATTTCACGACAACATATTCTTATATGTCAACTTGTTCCTAGGTATAGCCACAACGCTTGCAACATTTATTTGGGGAATATTATGATAGACTATATGGAAAAAGCATATAGCTTGGCAAAAAAGGCATATAAAAAAGGTGAAGTGCCGATAGGTGCTGTTGTGGTTAAAGACGGCAAAATCATTTCAACAGGTTACAATAAGCGTGAAAAAAGTCAAAACGCCATCGACCATGCAGAGATAATTGCAATTCATCGTGCGTGCAAACGCCTTCATTCATGGCGACTAGATGACTGCGACATATATGTCACATTAAAACCATGTCCAATGTGCGCTGGTGCAATTTCTAATGCCAGAATAAGGTGTTGCTACTATGGTGCAGACAACCAAAATGATGACAATGATATTATTGAAAAAATAATGGGCGAAACAAAACTATTTAATCACAAGACAAATTTGGTTTATGACAAAAAATCATATTGCTCAGAAATTTTAACTCTGTTTTTTAAGCAAAAAAGATAATTTTTTGCTATTTGTTGTAAAAAAATAAAAAATAATATATACTAAACACAAATGACGAGTTTAAAACGCAAAAACCTAACATTTTTTAAAGTATTAGAAATCATAGTTGACATAATTGTGTATCCTGTCATAATCATCTCATTTATGTCAAGTTTTTTTATGCTTGTTGCAAAAAGTAAAAATGTCTTATCACCAGTTTTTGGCTATACATTTGCGAGAGTTCTTTCTTCTTCTATGTCGGTGTATTGTCCAGAAGCCGGAAGAAATTTCAATAAAGGCGATGTCGTGCTTATAAAAGTTCAAAATTCAATGTATAAAGTCGGAGATATCATTGCTTTTTATAGTTATAATGATAATGCTGATACTTTGGTAAAACTAGATTTGACACAAATTGAAAGTGGCGATGAGCAGGTTTTTGATGAAAATGGAAATCCTGTTTTGGACGAACAGGGCAATATAACATATAGACAAAATAATTATATGCCAGTAGAAAACAGCTTTGATGAAGAGTTATATGAAAATGTGAAAAATGCACAAGTCGGCGAAAATATTTTGGGGACGAACTACATAAAGTCAGCTGTGCCACAAAACAGACATGACCTTGACTATGTGCGCGACCAGTCAAGCACAAAGGTTTATTTTCACCAAATTGTTCAGATTAAAATTGATACCTCTGGCACAATATTCTATATCACAAAAGGTACTTACAACGATTCAACAGAAACTGTGCGTGAAGACCTTGTTGCAGGTAAATACCTTCCAACAGCAAAATGGCTAACCGATGTTGTCAGCTTCTGCTCGTCAACAGAGGGAATGATTGCACTTGTAGTTGCACCAATATCTTTTATTGTGCTTGTTGAACTTTTGTCAATTCTTGAACAAATAAACAACATCATTCTTGAAAGAAAGGTCATCGCTCGAGAAATGCCATTTGACGGCAAAGACTGCCAAAAGGCAAGAATTGGCATTGAGATGAGAGATACCGACAAAATTTTCTACTTTGATGTTATGCCGAAAGACTACAAAGATGAAGTTTTTGACTTTTTGTGGGGAGAGTTTAAAAATTCCGAAAAGCAGAGTGAGCGTGACCAGTATGATTTGGCGTCGGCTTCTTTAAAAGTATATAACATGAAAGACCCATCAAGATATTATCAGCTATGGAAACAAAGCTTTGATTCTTTAAAGGAAAAACAACAAGTTGACATAGCTCAAAGCCGTTCAAAAAAAGAAAAATATATTGATGTTGCATGCTTTGAATATAGAAATGAAAGACCAATTCCTAAAAAACCTAGAATAAAGCGCAAAAAAATCACTGAAATAAATAATACTATTGAAAATTTGAAACAAAGTGAAGAAAATACAAAAAAAATAAAAGATAATAAAAAGAATGACAAATAAGAAAGGGAAAAACACTATTTATACTCTTGCTGGCAAAATAGGGGACATATTTTTGATTCCTATTCTTTTGCTTGCACTTGTTGTCACACTTGTTATTTTTACACAAAATCAGTCAAATCGTGTTCCGTCATTTTTTGGGCTAAGCGTTGTGAAAATATTGTCAGGCTCAATGGAAGACTCAGGTTTTAGAATAGGTGACAGTGTTTTTATTACAAAAACAGACACAGACAGTCTTCAGGTTGGTAACATAATTGCATTTTATCAGTACAAAGATGATGCAGACGAGGGCCTTGAAAAGATTGAATTAAAAAGTGACGATGATTTTGTTGAGGTCACAATGCCCGAGCCAGAAAATCGTAAACATATTTCAGACATCACGGGCGGTTCGTATAGGATTGTGTTCCACCAAATAGTTGGAGTTTATCAAGACCACACAGGAGCGAGATATTTTAAAACCAAAGGTACTTCAAACGCAAGTAGCGATGGAGTGCTTGTTCGTGATGATTTCGTTGTTGGCAAATATCTTGAAACACCAATTTGGCTAAGAGATGTGCTTAGGTGGATATCAAGCTCAATAGGTATGATATGCCTTGTATGTTTGCCTCTTGGGATAATGATTATTTTGCAGTCGCTTGCACTAATTGAACAAGTCAATTTTATGTATATTGAAAAAAGGCTGATAAACGGAACAATGTCTTGGCAAGAACACGAAGCTCAAAGACTAATAAAGGCAGGAGAAATGGAAATTGTTTGTCGCATTGTCATGCTGATAAAAGTTCCAAATGACGAGCGGGAAGACGCATTTGAAGATATATGGAGATTTAAAGGTGAGTTGACACAAAGACAAAAAGACCTTTTGGAAATTGCCGATGTGTCATATAAAGTTCTTAATGAAAAAGGGAAAAAAGAGTATTTACAGTTATGGAGACAAAATATGCACTTTAAATCAGATATACAAACACTTGATGAACAAATAAAAATACTCTCTTTAAACAATTACTTGAATAATAAAATCAACAAAAATTAAAATAAATGTGTAAAATTAAATTTTTGTCACATACTAGCAATGTAAATCATTTGCTAGTTTTTTTTATAAAAATTTTAAAGGGAGAAAATTATGAAAAGAAAATTCAAATTATTTGCAACTGTGGCATCTTTGTGCCTGTCGGTGGCGCTTATGGCGTTTGGTGTGTATGCGGCAACATCAGTTTCTTATTCTGTAAACGGTACTGTTTCATACAACATGCAAGATGTCCTTGTTACAGTCACCATGCAGACTGAATATGTCACCGATATGCACGAGGGACATGCAGAAGGTGATGTGACAGAACTAACCTATGAAAACACACAGCAGGTAGATAGCTACACATCATACAACGCTGGAACAAATCTTCCAGAAGGCAATGGTACACATAGCGCCGATGCGAACATTGACTTAAACACATCAAGTGCTTGGAAAATAACAATAACAGTTGCCACAATAAACCCAACTGGTGTTGAAGTTGCTATTGATGATGACACATTTGGACTTACGGGAAGCGAAAATTTTGCAGTTGTTGCTGGTGCAGAAAACAAGTATGATACACAAATTGCGAATGATGGAAGTAGCCAATTTGTATACTATGTATATTTGAAAGATGCAACAGTTGCAATTAGCCAAGCCAATTTCTCAGTTGACTTGAATATAACTCAGTATGCTGCATAAAAACCACTTTTTTTGTCAAAAATCAGCCTAGGTGCTGATTTTTTTGTTTTTTTTATTGACAATAACAATTCATTTGGATATAATCTAGCAAGGAATATTATTCGAATTGTGGTAGATATTGAAATATTCTAACTAAATATTATGAATTTCACAGGCACAAAAAACACGGTAGTTCGTGTAGATTTTGCTTGTTATTTTCATATCTGGACACACTTTTAAGGAGAATTTTATATGCAACAAAATATGCCAACACTCAAAAAAATCAAATGTGGAAAAAATGAACGTTACACTTTTTCTAAATTAGATGAAATAGTACCGCTTCCAAATCTTTTGGATATTCAAGTAGAACCATACAAGGAGTTTTTACAACATGGCATATATGACATACTTCAAGAATTGTCACCAATAACCGATTATAGTGGCAAAGCAAAGCTATATTTTCTTGATGTAGATATGTCAGAAAAGCCAAAGTACGACATAAAAGAATGTCGTAGGCGTGGACTTTCATACTCTTTGCCATTAAAAGTCAAGACAAGGTTTGTTGTTGAAGACAGTGGTGAGGCAGTTGACCAAGAAGTTTATCTTGGCGACATTCCACTTATGACAGATCAAGGCTCTTTCATATTTAACGGAATTGAAAGAGTTGTTGTCAGTCAGGTAACACGTTCTCCTAGCGTGTATTTTACTCGTGAAAGAAATGATAACTCCACACTTCGTGGTCAAATATATCCAAGCCATGGTATGTGGCTTGAAATTGAGCAAGGTGCAAACGAAACATTAAAAATCGTTCTTGACCGTACTCACAAAATCACACTTGGTTTGTTCTTGAAATGCTTTGGCTACACAAATGACGAGATAATCAATTTGTTCGGTGGTCATAGACTTATTAAGCAAATCATCGAGAAAGAGCCTCAAACAACTCAGGAAGAGGCACTTATTGAACTTGCAAGAAAAACACGTCCAGCAGATGTTCCAAACGCAGAGAGCACAAGAAATTACATTAACTTACTTTTCTTCTCAGACGCTTATTACAATGTAACTCGTGTTGGCAGATACAAAATAAACAAAAAACTTTCAATCGCAAAAAGAATAACAAATTTAGTCAGTGCACAAAACATTGTCATTGATGACGAAGTTGTTGTTAAAAAAGGCGAAAAGATTGGCGCAGAAGTCGCAAGACGCATTCAAGATAGCGGTATCAATGAAGTTTATGTTGAATTAAACGGCAGAAACCATTTAATCAGAGGTAACAATCGCGTTAGACTTTCACAAGTCTTCCCATGTGATGAAAAAGCACTTGGAATTTTGGAAGAAGTCTACTATCCAAAACTTGTTCAAATTTTGAAAGAGAACAAGACAAAAGAAAAGAGAATTGAAGCCATAAAAGCAAACGCAAAAGACCTTATGATAACAACGCTTACTATGGACGACATTTTGGCAACAATAAGTTATTATCTTGACCTTATTGAAGGGATAGGCGAAACAGATAACATTGACCACTTGTCAAATAAACGTGTTGCAACTGTTGGCGAACTTATTGGAAATGCATTCCGTGCTGGCGTTAAAAAACTTGGCGCAAACATAAAAGAAACACTTCAAGGTAAAGAGCTTAGCGAAATAACCCCATCACAAATAGTAAATCCTCGTCCAGTAAATAAGGCACTCAAAGACTTTATTGCTCAGTCGCAATTAAGTCAGCTTATGGACCAAATCAACTCACTTAGTGGTTTGACACAAAAGCGTAAGTTCTCAGCAGTTGGTCCTGGCGGTGTCAAGAAGGAAAGAGCGAGCGCTGAAGTTCGTGATATTCACTACACACACTATGGTAGAATTTGTGCTATTGAAACACCAGAAGGTCAGAGCATTGGTCTTATTAACACCATGGCTTCATATTGTAAGATAAATGAATATGGATTCATGGAGACCCCATACAGAAAAGTTGACAAAACAACCGGAAAAGTTGAAAAGTCATATCAATACTATATGGCAGATGTTGAAGATGATAATTACATCGCAGAAGCAGTTGAGCCACTTGACGAAGAGCAAAGATTTATTAATGACCGTGTACTTTGCCGTCACAAAGATGCAATTGTTGAAGTTCCAAAGTCAATGGTTGACTATATGGACGTTTCACCAAGACAATTCATATCAGCAGCAACAGCACTTATTCCATTCCTTGGGAACGATGACTCTGCTCGTGCTCTTATGGGTTCAAACATGCAACGTCAGGCAGTGCCAATTTTAAGACCAGAAGCTCCAATTGTCGGAACAGGCATGGAGCGTCCAGTCGCAAAAGATTGTGGCGATATGATAGTCGCAAAGCGTGACGGAACAGTTGAGTATGTCAGTGCTGATGTCATCAGAGTTCGTGCTGATGAGGGTGGTGTTGACGAATACAAATTGATTAAATTCCAAAAGACAAACGCCGATACATGTAATAACCAAAAACCAAACTGCAAAAAAGGTGAAAAAGTCAAAAAAGGCGACCTTTTGGCAGATGGCTATGCAACACAAAATGGCGAACTTGCACTTGGTAAAAATGTTCTAGTTGGCTATATGAACTGGGAAGGATACAACTACGAAGATGCTATTCTTATCAGTGAGCGTATTGTTAAAGAAGATGTCTACACATCAATAACTCTTAAAGTTGAAGAAATGGCATGCAGGGCAACAAAACTCGGCGACGAAGAGATAACCCGTGACATTCCAAATCTTAGTGAAGACGCACTTAAAAACCTTGATGAAAATGGTATAGTTCGTGTGGGAACAGAAGTTCGCCCAGGAGATATCCTTGTCGGAAAGGTTACTCCAAAAGGTGAAACAGAACTTACACCAGAAGAAAGACTTCTTCGTGCAATATTCGGTGACAAGGCTCGTGAAGTTCGCGACACATCACTGCGCGTCAAACATGGTCGTGGTGGAGTTGTTGTCAATGTTGAAGTATTTTCAAGAAAGAACAAAGACGAGCTTGAGCCAGGAATAAATATGCTTGTAAAAGTATATGTCGCACAGAGAAGAAAACTCTCCGTTGGTGATAAGATGTCAGGTCGTCACGGAAATAAAGGTGTCGTTTCAAGAGTTCTTCCAGAGGCAGATATGCCATTTATGTCAAATGGTCAACCACTTGATATAGTCTTGAACCCACTAGGTATTCCATCTCGTATGAATGTCGGTCAGGTTCTTGAAGTTCACTTGGGACTTGTTGCTGGTACACTTGGTTGGAAAGTTGCAACACCAGTATTTGATGGTGCTGATGCAAATCAAATTCGTGAACTTTTGGTTGCAAACAACTTCCCAAGTGACGGAAAAATTCAGCTATATGATGGTAGAACAGGTGAACCTTTTGACCACAAGGCAACAGTTGGATATAAATATATGTTAAAACTTGACCACATGGTTGATAGCAAGATGCACGCAAGGTCAACAGGACCTTACTCACTTGTCACACAGCAACCTCTTGGCGGTAAAGCTATGATGGGTGGTCAGAGATTCGGTGAAATGGAAGTTTGGGCACTTGAAGCATATGGTGCATCAAGCATATTGCAAGAAATTCTTACAGTCAAATCTGATGATATTGTCGGAAGAACAAAGACTTATGAAGCAATTGTCAAAGGTCAGCCAATAGCGGAGCCAGGAATCCCAGAGAGCTTCAAAGTTTTGGTTAAAGAGCTTCAATCTCTTGGACTTGATATCAAGATTCTGACAGAAGACAATAAAGAAGTTTCAATACAAGAGCTTTCAAACGATGATGACACACCAACACTTAGCCATGAAGTTGAAAAAGACCTCAAAGACATAACTCTTGACTTCGATGATGAAAAACCACAAGAAAGTGGTGATGTTATCACAGAGGATGATCTTAAAAATGGCATAGATGTTGACAATATGTTTGATGAATTTGATGACTTTGAAGAGTAAAAAATATAGGAGAAAAACTGATGTTTGAACTAAACAATTTTGATT
>CALWTG010000030.1 GCA_944384385.1 uncultured Clostridia bacterium
ATATGGGCCGAAAACCATATAGGAGAAAAGTTTGAAGCAAAAATATTTGGCATAGAAGCAACAAGGATTGTTGTGAAATTTGGATTGGTAACATCTAATATACCAATGTACGAATTTAATAAACTGGGATACAAATATGTTAGTAATTCTCGCATACTTTTAAGGCGTGATGGCAAAAAATTAAAAATTACAGATAATATTCCAATAATTATTAAAAATGCCGATAGAACAAAGCGTGAAATAACTGCATCCTTTGATTTTGAACGCGAAAACAAACTAAATGATAGCAAAACTTATTAAAAAGTTTGATAAATCTTTAAAATTGTGTATAATCTAATTTAGAAACCAATTTTAAGGATTTTTTTTATGTTTAATTTAGATTATTCAAGAACACCAATTTCAACATTACTAAAAATTTTATTGCCTCTAGCAATTGTCGCAGTCACAGTGGGGCTTTATTTTGCCATATTTGGCAGGTCTGACAAAGCTAAAAAGATTACAAAAATTGTGCTCGCAAGTGTAATCGCCTTTTTCTTTTTATTTAGGTTTGTCTTTTGGACTATAAGACTTTTGAACCTAAATGGCACATACTCATTTTCTTCATTCTTACTTTCACTTGGGATAAACTCAAATTACGCAATCACAACACTTTTGATGATAATCGCTATGGTTTGCCTTTATGTTAGCGCCTTTTCAAAAAAAGACAATGCCTTTTTAGATTTTTGTAAGCACACACTTCTTGGCATCGGACTTCCTTTTGGCGTTATTCAATTATTTAGAACTGAACTTGTTATAAACTCAGTTGACAGCGCTTACCACATTTTAAATATTATTTCAATCATTTTTACAGTTCTCACCTTTTATGTGCCAATTTATTTTATTAAAATTGGCGAACTTAAACCAAACCTTTCAAAGTTTTGGCTTGCAATTGCTGGATACACAATGATGGCAAGTTTATGTATGACACTTTCAATAGTAACAAGAAGTGGCAACATTGCTGAAATGACTTACTCTTCTTCCCTTGCACTACTTGGTGCAAAAATCAACTTCCCATGGTTTTTACTTATCACTATTCCTGCATTTTTAATCATTTGCTTTATTTGCTATTATATCGTGACTTTTGTTTATAAAAAAGTTACACATGACCCCGTCACACTTGAATACAGACACAAAAATGAATTTTTTGACTTATACTCATTTGCCACAAAATCACTTTGCTGTATGCAAGGGCTTTTGATATTAATTATTGTTGGTACAATAACAAGAAATCCAATTGGTACACTTTGGGGACTATTTTGCCTTTTACCTTTAATTATGACAATATTTTGCGTTTGGACTGCTTATGAAATGCAAAAGCAAGCAGAACTTGACGACGAAAGAGTTTTTGACAAAGGCAACAAAGAAGCAAAAAAGATTATTATTATTTCTTTAATTGGCAATGTCATATTCGGGCTTATAGTAGCAAAACAAATAAAAAATGAGCGTGAGTCAATTATTGAAAGAAAACAGCGTGAAGAAAAACATAGACAAAAAAAATTGCAAGAAAACAATGAGATTCAAGAATAATATTAAAACAAAAAAATCAACCTTAATTAAAAGGTTGATTTTTTTATCATCTTTTCAATACAGGATAACCCATACCCTCCAAATTGCGATTGTGCGTTATGCCTCTTGAACATTGCAAAATTATCTTTTTGACCTGGTCAGGTTTAAGATGTGGATATTTTTGCAATATTATTGCGCAAATGCCTGCTATCATTGGGGCTGAAACACTTGTGCCTGAAAGCGTGACATAGTCGCTGTGTCTTCCACACGAAACAATATCAACACTCGGAGCAACAACATCGGGCTTTATTCTTGAAAATGCTGGGCCCCTTGACGAAAATGGTGCAATCTCAAAAAAGTTTTCGTTGTAGGTATCGCCTATTCTATTGTCATCAAAGCCACCGACGGTGATTATTCTTGACGAAATGCCCGGACTTTTTATTGTGTAATAGTCAGGGCCACTGTTCCCTGCCGCAGCGACGACAACAATGCCACTATTCCAAAGCTTTTCGGCACCACGCATAATTGGGTCATTGTAGCCAAGCGGCTCACTTCCAAAACTCATACAAACAACTTTTATATCGTACTTTTTGTGATTTTTGTATATCCACTCAATAGCGTCAAGTATTGTAGTCGCTGTTGCTTCGCCATTTTTGTCAAGCGCCTTAACTGAAATTATGTCGGCGTTTTTGGCAAAACCACCATACTTTCCAAATGAAACAAGTCCACTTCCACAAAGCACGCCAGCGACAAATGTGCCATGACCGTTATCGTCGTATGGCATTGTCTTGTCACTGACAAAATCTATAAATTTTTTTATCCTATTTTTCCCAAGCGTGAAATCAAGATGTGGCGAAATTCCTGTATCGATTATTGCAACACAAATATTTTCGCCGTCATATTCAATATCGTCTACCCCCATAATTTTTCTTGCCACATTGCAAAACGATTGTACTTTGCTTGAATGTGCTATGTACTTCACAAATGGCATTCGTGCAAAATCGTAGACATCAACAAGTGTGGCGTCAAGACAAAACACATTTAAAAAACGGTATTCTTTTATTATTTTTACCTTTCGTTTTTCAAAGTATTTTCTTGCCCTTGCAAAATCAAAAACTTCAACAAGACATACTTGATTTTTCTTTGATTTTGACAACATAAAAACATTTTCTAAATTTGTATCTATTTTTCTCATATATCATTTTATTTAAGTTGTGACAAAATTGTCATTAAATATTTTTGTTGGTCTTGCGTTAAATACGGCAACACCTGATTTACTTGACTTTGAAGTACTGAAAAGTCAAAACTGCCCTCTTTTTTTTGTTTGTCAACATTTTTAAATAGTTCTTGCATAAGGGAGTTTTTGTCCATATCTTTATATTGTTCATAAAGCGACTGCATATCTTGAGACTTTTCACCTTGAATTTTCGTTTTCTCTTCTTCTTTGCTTGTTTTTTCTTCTTGTTTTGTTGATGATTTGAATTGACTTAATTTCATTTTTTGTGTCCTTTTTTCACTAAAATATTATATGTGTGCATATTATATTTAGTGATGGAAAACAAAATCAATTTATATCCAAATATGGACGAAAACGCTCAAAATGCAAGCCAAACAAATAATAACAATGGCTCAAACAGCTCTTCTATTATGCAAAAAATTTTACCTATGCTACTGTCTGGAAAAACACTTTCAGAAGTTTTGCCAAGTATGACTAATATGCCAAATATGCAAAACATAAGTCCACTTCTTGCAAATGTGCTTTCAACAACGCAGAGCCATGAAAAAAGCGTAAAAAAAATAGAGAGTGACAACATAGATGTGTCACATCTCACTAAATTAGATTAACCACATATAATGATGTGGAGGAAACTTATGACAAGAGATTTTAGAATGTACAAAGAATACCCACATTTTGATATGAACTGTGGCTGTAACTACGGTTGCAACCACTATCCTAATTTTTGTCCGCCATCGTGCCCACCAATATTCAACCCAACATGCCCACCAAACGGCAACCAGTGTCCACCACCAAAGTATCCACCTAAAAACTGTTGTTGTGACGACTTTATGTGGCTTATGGTTGGAATTTCTATTGGAAGAATGTTAGATAAGTGATTGATATGTTTTTAGTAATTCGTCCATTTTTGTGAATACATAGTCAAATGTTGACTGCTTTGTCAAATCAACTTTGGCTACTTTTAAAAGGCTGACAGGGTCAAGTGTTGAGCCAAGTGTCAAGAATTTTCTATATCCGTCAAGCACTTCTTTGTCTCCACTTGATATTTTGTTCGCTATATAATACGCCGAGATAAGTCCCGTTGCGTATTTGTAAACATAAAATGATGTGTAAAAGTGTGGTATGCGTGACCACTCATATTTTATTTCATCGACAAGCTCAACATTGTCACCAAAATATCTTTTGTTTAAATTATAATAATAACCATTAAGTGCCTGTGCTGTCGTGTCGTCGCCATTTTCATAAGCACTGTGTGCATGCTCTTCAAACTCAGCAAAAAGCGTTTGTCTGAATATTGTTGAATAAAACATCATAAACAAATAATCAAGATAATAAAGTTTTTCTTCTTTTGTCGTTGCCTTTGATAAAAAGTAGTTTAAAAGTAACATTTCATTGACAGTTGAAGCAACTTCTGCGACAAATATTTCATAACCAGCTTTTTGTGAAACTTGGTTTTTGTTTGAATAATATGTGTGCATACTGTGACCTAGCTCATGCGCAAGCGTGAATACATCGTTTATTGTGCTTTCATAATTTAAAAGCACTACGGGATGTTTGCCATATGCACCCCAAGAAAATGCGCCTGTATCTTTGCCATCATTTGTAAAGACATCAATCCACCTGTCATCTTTTGCAATTTTTAGCACTGTTATATAATCTTCACCAAGCACTTTTAAAGCGTCTACAACTATGTCAAAAGCATTTTCATAAGAATATGACTTTTCCAAATTTTTGCTTGATGGTGCTCTCATATCATAAACTGCAATTTTGTCAAGACCAAGAATTTGCCTTTTTAAATCAAAATATGTGTGAAATTTATCAAGGTTTTTATTCACACTTTCAAGCAATGTTTTGTACACATTAACATCGACATCTTCTGAGAACATTGATGCTTCAAGACAATTTTTAAATTTGCGAATTTGACTATAAAAGCAATCCGACTTTATGTTACCAAGATAAACTTCTGTTATTGTTTGGTTCAACTTGCCATATGCACCGTTCATTGAAACAAAAGCATTTTTTCTAAGAGTTCTGTCAGAAGACTGAGCATATCGATTATATACGGAATTGTTCATTTGATATGATTTGCCTTGACTGTCAACTATGTCATCAAACTTGATATCTGCGGTGTCGATTTTATCAAAAATAGAAGAAAATTGACCAGAAAATAAACCTGTTTTTGCAAGCAATTTTTCTTCATTTTTTGAAAGCATATGTTTTTTGAATTTAATTATATCTAATAAAAATAAATCATAATTTTTATAGTCAGGATTTTTAGATAATTTTGTTAAAAATTCATCATCAAGGTCATTTAATTCGCTTTCAATAAAAGAATAATTTTCACTAATTTCAACTGATAATTTTTCTATTTTATTTAATAAATTTTGATAAATTGAATTTGTTGAATTTTCTTTTGTTTTAAGGCTTGCATACACATATAATAAACTTAATTTTTCAGATATTTCATTTTCTTTTTCAAGGCATAATAAAATATCTTTTTCGTTATTTAATTTATGCTCAAACTCACAAACATCTTTATAATTATTTTGAACATAATTAAATGTATTTTCCCACTCATTTATATCTTTAAAATATTGCGTTAAATCCCATTTATATTTTTCTTCTATTTTTTCTCTTTTCATTATCACTCCTATTTTATATTATTTATTTCTTTTTCAAAATAATTCCAAGGTTTTTCATTTGGAGGATAGTAAATAAAAGTCATTTTTTCTTTTTTCGTTGGATGAACAAAACTGAGTTTGTACGCCCAAAGTGCAAGGTTACCCGCCTTCGCATCATTATACTTATGGTCGCCATAAAGTGGTGCACCAGCATAACTTAACTGAACTCTAATTTGATGACTTCTACCTGTATGGAGTGCAATTTCAACCAAACTTAATTGGTCTTTTTTTGCAACAACTGTGTAATCAAGTTCTGCTCGTTTTGCATTCACTGCACTTTTTGAAACAACTGTAACAATATTTTTACTAGCGTCTTTTTTTAAAAAGTTGACAAGCTTTCCACTGTTGTCTTTAAGCTCGCCATGACAAACTGCAAGATAGCGTTTGTTCATTTCGTGAAGTGCAATTTCTTCGCTCAGTCTTTTCGCTGCCTTTGAAGTTTTTGCAAACACCATAAGTCCACCAGTCACTCTATCAAGACGATGAACAAGTCCAACATAGACATTACCTGGTTTATTGTATTTTTGTTTAATGTAGTCTTTCACCATTGAAAGCATATCCATATCGCCACTACTGTCACTTTGGCTTGGCACATTTTGTGGTTTGACACAAACTAATATATGATTGTCTTCATAAATAACTTCTACCATATCTTAACTCCGCTTGCCCCACATGGAAGAATAAGTCCATCTGTGCATTTTATTCCGACTTCGTATGAAGATATATTCCCGTCACCAAAAATGATTTTTAATATGTCATTTAAGACAAGTGGTTGAAGTCCTGTGGTGTATGAATTGATGAGCACAAACAAAGGTTTGTCAGAAAGCACGCCTTTGCAAAGTTTAACAAAATCAAAAAGGTTATCTTCAAGTTTCCACATTTCGCCGTTTGGACCACGGCCATAACTTGGTGGGTCCATGATAATTGCATCATAAAAGTGACCGCGTCTAATCTCACGCTCAACAAACTTTTTGCAGTCATCAACGATGTATCTAATAGGTTTATCGGCTAGATTTGAAAGTGCTATATTTTGTTTGCACCTATCAACCATATTTTTGCTTGCATCAACATGTGTGACTATTGCACCAGCACTTGTGCATGCGACTGTTGCTCCACCAGTATATCCAAAAAGGTTCAAAACTTTTATTTCTCGTTTTGCATTTTTGATTAAATCTATCATCATATCCCAATTAGTTGCCTGTTCAGGAAAAAGACCGGTGTGCTTAAAGCCCATCGGTTTTATTAAAAATGTTAAATTACGCCAACTAACTGTCCATTCACTAGGTATCTTTTTCAAATACTCCCAACTTCCGCCACCTGACGAACTGCGGTGATAATGTGCGCAAAGTTTTGGTATTTTCAAAGACTTACCACTATCCCATATGACCTGAGGGTCAGGGCGAAGTAAATACACATCACCCCAACGTTCTAGCTTCTCACCTTTTGAAGTTGAAATTACCTCAAAATCACTCCACTCATCATTATATCTCATAAATTAGCCTTTAATTTTAATTGTGACATCTTCTCCGCCGATGTTAACGGTTTGAGAAATGTTTGCATCCTGTAAGTTACCATAACTTGTTACAAGTGCCTCTGATTTGATTTTATCAAGATACTTTGTCACAACTTTGTTTATAGTTTCGTCATTTGACAATATTTCAAGTCCAATACGCTGTTCAATTTTGAGTCCGCTCTCTTTTCTTAGCACTTGAATTGCACGGATAAGTTCACGAAGCAAGCCTTCAAGCATTAAGTTTTCATCAAGTGTGATATCAAGCACAACTGTTACGCTATTTTCACTTGCAATGACATAATCTTTCTTTGGCTTTAAGCAAAGCACAAAAAGGTCACTTTCAAGACTTCTTCCAAGAAGGTCAACACTGCCATTTTTGAACTGTTCAACTTTTTGTGACATTTCAAGTGGTGACAAATTCAAAAGTTCTGTCTTTGCCTTTTGAACATCACCTTTAAGCACTGCCCCTGCCTTTTTGAAGTTGACTTGAAGATACTCATCGTTGAAGTTTGTGACATCATGTTCAAAAATAATATTTTTTATGTTTAGTTCATCTTTAATGATGTTTTCATAAGCCAAAACTGCCTCTTTTGCCTCGCCTGATGCTGTTATATACATAGTTTTTAATGGCTGTTTTATTTTTAATTGATTTTCATTTCTAAGTCTTTGAGCAAGATTTATAACATTTCGTGCAATCTCTGTTTGTTTAATGATTTTGTCATCGTCAATTTTGAAGTCGGCTTTTGCAAAACCGTCAATAAATATTGAAAGTTTTGCATCACTTTCTACGCATTTTGTGAGATTTTGATAAATATATTCACACATAAATGGCATAATTGGAGCCATTACTTTTGTTATGTTTTTGAGTGCATAATATAGTGAGAAGTATGCGCAGAGTTTGTCATCGCCTTCGCTCTTCCAAAATCTTCTTCTGCTTGTTCTGATGTACCAATTTGAAACATCGTCAATCAAAATTTCAAAATCTTTAATTACATTGAAATATCTTTGATGCTCATAGTTTTCTTCACTATCTGCAATGAATTTGTTTACTTTAACAATTAGCCATTTGTCAACAACATCAAGTTTCTTAGCATCAAAATCGCTAAGTTTTGGATTGTCAATTACATAATAGGTGTTAAAGAATACATAGGCATTCCAAAGCCCCAAAATTTTTCTTCGTGTTTCATCACAAATACCATATCCAAAACGCGTATCATTTTGCATATTGTTTGCTGCAAAAATGTACCTAAGTACATCAGCGCCGTATTTATCTACCACTTCATCAAAGCTGATGTTATTTGGCCCTGACTTACTGAACTTTGAGCCATCTTCGGCAACAAGCATTGCAAAGCCAATGACTTTTTTGTATGGAGCACGATGTTCAAGTGCCACGCTCATAAACAAAAGCGAATAGAACCAAAGTCTTATTTGCTCTTTCATTTCAATGACGCACTCAGCTGGAAAATCTTTCTCCCAATACTTTTTGTCAGTGAAATATTTCTTTGTTGAAAATGGTGTTATTCCTGCATCAAGCCAGCAGTCACCAACCTCTGTCACACGCTTTACTTTGTGATGACATTTTGGACAAGTTATTTCAATTTTGTCTATATATGGACGATGAAGATGTGGAAGACTGTCAACTTCCTCAGCGGAAGATAATTTTTTCAATTCGTCGAGCGAGCCAACAACAGTCAACTCTCCGCAATGTTCACATCTATAAAATGGCAATGGCAAGCCATAGAAACGCTTTCTTGAAATGTTCCAGTCGCCCATATTTGTTAGCCAGTCAAGCATACGCTTTTTGGTAAACTGTGGTTGCCACTCAACTGTGTCAACTGCCTTTATAAGTTCTGGACGAATTTCGTCGGCACTAAGATACCACTCTTTGCTAAGTCTGAAAATAAGTGGATTTTTACATCTCCAACAAATTGGATAACGGTGTTTATGCTTGTGTGTATAGTAGAGTTTGTCTCGCTTTTTTAATTCATCAAAAACAAGGTCAACAACTTCGGTTGTCTTTTTGCCAGCTAAAAAGCCAAAATCTGAATAGAACACGCCATTTTCATCAACAGGACAAACTTTTTCAAGTCCTAGCTTTTCGCCAAGTTCAAAGTCCTCTTGTCCACATCCTGGTGCAATATGCACTGCCCCAGAACCTTCTGTTGCATCAACCATATCCCATGCAACAATTTTATGAACAAAGTTTTGTTGTTTAAGTTCAGGGAAACAAGTCTCGTATTCAAGACCAACAAGGTCACTACCTTTGACAGTCTTTTCTATGCTAACAAGGTCGTCTTTTAAGCATTTTTTTGCGTCGCTACAAACAATCAGCTTTCTGTCTGTGCTTTTTACTTTGCAAATGATGTAGTCAAGGTCAGGATTAACTGCAACGGCAACATTTGAAGAAAGTGTCCAAGGCGTTGTTGTCCAAACAACTATTGACATATCACTGTCTTTTATTGGCAGTTTGAAAAATACTGCTAAGTGCTCCATATCTTGATAGTTGTCTGCAACTTCATGCTCACTTAGCGATGTTCCGCAATGACTGCACCATGGCATTGGTCTATGCTTTTCAATAAGCCAACCTTTTTCATAACATTTTTTAAGAAAATACCAAATTGAAGTTATATTTTCATCGGTATTTGTGTAGTATGAATGCTCCCAGTCCATCCACTGTCCAAGTCTTTTTGACTGGCGTGTGATTATTGAAGAATAATGTTTGACTCTTTCAATACATTTTTCAACAAAGTTGTCCATACCATATGACAAAATATCACGCTTGTCCTTTAGTCCAAGTTCTTTTTCAACATTGACCTCAACCCAAAGTCCCTGAGCGTCAAAACCATTTTGGAAGCAACTGTCATAGCCTTGCATACTTTTGTATCTGAGCATAATGTCTTTTAGTGCTCTGTTCCATACATGGTGAAGTTTCATTTCATTGTTTGCGGTGATTGGTCCATCCAAAAATGGATACCACTTGCCCGTCTTTGAATTTTGAGCACGCATAGCCTCAAAACAATGCTCATCGTCCCAAAATTTTAATATGTCTTTTTCTAATTTTACAAAATCTGGTAAACCCTGTTCTTTTCTCATTTTTTTGTCCTTTTTAACCAATAAACAATCAAGTGTAACATAAAGAAAAAACTATGTCAAACTGACTAAAAAACCTATTTAGATTTTTTCTTTGGAGCAATTATTATTGTGAATAAAATACACTCCACAGCGAGTACAACGCACCACCACTCAATGTGGACATTGAAAATTGTGCCTTTTAGTGTTGTGATTTGGATTGTGCCTTTGCCCATAACCAAATTATCGGCATCAATACCAAACACAACATTGCCCATTTCATCGGTTCGGAATATATTTTGCTCACCTATCATGCTTGCCACACGATTATACACTTCTTCATCTGGATGACCATAACTATTATCTGTTCCAACAGAAATAACGGCATAGCTTGGATGAACGGCGTTTAAAAATTCCTGTGATGTTGATGTATCACTTCCGTGATGTCCGAGTTTTAATACATCGCAATTCAAAAAACCTAAAATGTTTCCATAATCTTCAATAACTTCGTCTTCAACTTCTTTTTCTGCATCGCCTGTTAAAAGTATTTTGCGATATTTGTATTCAATCAAAATCATTGGCGAATAGTTGTTCGCATCTGAATATGTACTCTTTGTTGGCGATAAAAACTGAATGTCATATGAACAATCATTATCTAAAAATAGAGGGTTTACTGCTTGCTCTGATTGATAAATTTCACAGCCCTCATCATATGCTTTCTCAATCATTGTCGTGTAACAATCTGTATTGCAAATATTGTCCTTGTCTAGTGAATATCCATAACTTTTTATCTCGGCATCAGTGTAAACATTTGGTCTATAAAAAGATAAAATGTTGAAGTTATCAAACACAACATCGGCACCACCGACATGGTCTTCGTCTTGATGCGTTACAATGAAATAATCAATATCTCTGTCTACTCTTACTGCAAAAACTTGATTTAAATATTTGAGTAAATCGTCTTCGTTTGAACCCGGTCCTGAGTCCACGAGCATAATTTTGTCATCTGGCAACTCAATCAAAATGCTGTCACCCTGCCCGACATCAATAAAATGAACTTTTAGCTCACAATTTTCAATATCTTCTGAAATTGGAGGGTTCACAAGTTCATTC
>CALWTG010000031.1 GCA_944384385.1 uncultured Clostridia bacterium
GCTTTTCGGCTTTTTTTATCTAACACTGCCATGCCGTGTCACACAGTCGTTTAGGAAAATAAACTCGTGCGTGTCACGACATGCCGAGCCTCGTCTTCTCCTCACAATTTTGTGTTTTTTACTTAATATCTACATATCTACGAAAAACGGTCGTTTAGGTAACTAAACTCGTGAGAAAAAGCTTTTACACCAACAAAGTTTTATTGTTGTTAACAATAGTAAAAAACAAACACACATTGATTTTAATAATCTATAAAAAGTACCGACAAAATGTATAATTTTTCTCTACATTTTGCCGGTATTTTTAAAAACTTTTATTTTTTAGACATTTATTATTTTATAAAATTTGTAAGGGTGTCACTGTATGTTACATAAAGTCCGTGAAGAGCACGGGTGCAGGCGACATACAAATTTTGTTTATCTAGTTTTGTATTGTAATTTGATTGGCTTGCATCTTTAATAATAACACGGTCATATTCAAGACCTTTACTTAAAAATGTCGTTGTTATTATTTTATTAGATGTTAAAAGACAATCATTTTTTTCGTCTTCAATCAAAGCAAAATTAGTGAAAAATTTTTTTGTTTGTTTTGCTTGGCTTAGAGTTTTTGTTATTATTGCAATCTTGTCATTTTTATACTTTTCGCATAAATTATTTACAAAACTTACAAACTCGTCATCGGTTTTCAAATTCAATACTTGTGGTTTTTCGCCATGCCGTACAAGGTGAGACGAGTGTGGAGTGTCAATAATTTTTTGAGAAAATTCAATTATTTCTTGTGTGGAGCGATAGCTTATGTCTAACTTATCAACTTTTGTTGTTGGGAAAATTCGTAAAAGCATTTCAAGGTTAGATTGACACGACAAAAGATTTTGGTTAAAGTCGCCCGCAAGTGTCATCACTGCGTTAGGATATATTTCTCTTAATAGGAATATAGAAAAGCAATCATAATCTTGCATTTCATCAACAAAGATGTGTTTTATGTCATAATTTTTCTTAATGCCGTTAAGTTTGTAGTTTAAATAACAATAAATAGAAACATCTTCATATGCTGGCATTTTTTCGTTATAGTGAAAATCTTTTTGTTCGTACAGCTTAGACATAAGAGTGTTTGTATCAAGACTTTTTAAATAGCCTAGCGCTTTGTTTTGGATTTTTTGAAGGTCTTTATCTAAAACTTTTGGGAAGTTTTTAACAAGTGCCATATGCAGAGTGTTTTCAATTCTTGTCTTTATGTCTGATGAAGGCTTTAAGTTCAAACTTGAAAAATTTTCTTTTGGTATAGAGATATTGCATTTTTCTAGTGCCATAGATATGTAAGGGGTAATATCAAACTTCTCCAAAAAATCATTTACTTCATCAAAAAATTTGATTGAATATTTGATGTCAATATCTTTTCTTCTTTTTTCGCTTGCAAATTGTTGTTCAATCATATCGAGTTTGCTACCAAACTCTTTTGGCGTTAAGCCAATCTCTCCAAAAACCCAAGTAATTGGACAAGCTAAGACATTTTCTTCGCCAAGTTCTGGCAAAAGTTCGCCTATATACTTAGAAAAAAGTCTGTTTGGAGAAATAACCATTATATTTTGACTGGTTATTTCACCGCGGTTACTAAACAATATATATGAAATTCTGTGCATTGCAATAGAAGTTTTGCCAGAGCCTGCGATACCGTCAATAATGACGCTTTCTGACGGCGGTTTTCTTATGATTACATTTTGTTCTCTTTGAATTGTTTGAACAATGTTGTGCATATATGATGATGTGTTTTGACTCAACATCTCTTGCAAAAAATTGTCATCTATTTTTGTATCAGTGTCGACATAGTAAACAATTTCGTTTGGTTTTAATCTAAATTGTCTTTTGAGAGTCAAATCAACAAATATTTCACCCATTGGAGCAAGGTAACTTGTCTTGCCAAGGGACGAGAAGTAAAGAAGCGAAGCGACGGGAGTACGCCAGTCAATGACATAGGGAAAGTTGTCTTTTTTAACGCCTTTAAGTCCAACATAAAAATCGCGGTTAATAGAGTCTTGAGAAAAACAAATTCGTGCAAAAAATGGCTTTGGCAATACTTTTTGAAAAAAAGACTTTTCCTTTTCTAATTCCGAAGCCGACTTGTCGTTTTTGTTTATGTAGCTATATGCTTGTTTAAGTTCTCCAGCATCAAGGTTGTTTGAACTTATATATTCAAGCATACTTTTAATATCATCTCTTCTTTTTTGAATAGACGAAGTTAAAGTAGTAATATCATTAGTTATTAAACCTTGCACAAAAACAAGATTTTTTTGTTCATTTGACAAAACTCTTTCATCCATATCTTGATAATATCAAAAAATAGTGTTGTTGACAATATTGATTTTTGGCATATATAAAAATATTATTAAAAATTATAAAAAAATAGGGCACTACAATAAGCGTCCTATTTCAGACTGTCGAAAAACTGCGTGACCGAAAAATTTTTCAAAATTTTTCTTGCTTTGTTTACTGCAAAACGCCCCAAAACAGTCATTTAGGTAACTAAACTCCTGCTTTGGGACATTTTGCGAGCCTCGCCTCACTTGTTTTTCGGCAGTCTGGTTTTATACATATTGTAATTTGATTATATTTATTTATTTTTAATTATTTTTAGCAAAATATTTTTTATTTTATTTTTAAAAAACTATTTAATTTAAATTATTTATTTATAAATTATTTATAAAAAATTAAAAAAATATAAAAAATTGCATTTTTTGTAAATAACTATTGCTTTTTTGTGTTAAAATAAAATATATGGAAATAGCAATATCAGTTGTACTTTTAATAGTTGCATTGTTTTTGGTTGTCAAAGGTGGCGATGTTTTTGTTTCGTCTTCTGCCGTCTTGGCAAAAAAGGCGCACATACCTCAAATCATTTTTGGTGCAACTTTTATGAGTCTTGCAACAACTTTTTCTGAACTAATAATCGGCATTATATCAAGTGTTGACGGCACAACAGATTTGTCCGTTGGAAATGCCGTTGGCTCTGCACTGTGCAATGTTGGACTTGTCATGGCTATTGGCATATGCTTTATGCCATCAAAAATTGGTGGCGGGGGTATGCTTAAATATTACCTTTTGCTTGCTACAACAATTTTTGTAACAGTCATTGGCTTTTTTGACGAAGTCGCAATTTGGCAGGCATTTGTTATGCTTGCAATCACAATACTGTTTTTTGTGTTTAACTACATTGATGCAAAAAATATGCAAACACACAATAAGGGTGGTGAAGATGAAATAAAAAGACCACTGTGGCTTGCAATAATACTATTTTTGCTTGGTGCATGTGCCATTGGGGGTGGTGCCTATCTTCTCGTCGACAAGGTGGAGTATTTAAGTGGTGTCATTGGCATAAGTGAGCAGTTCGTCGGTCTAACCGTTGTTGCAATAGGAACAAGTCTTCCTGAACTTGTCACTGTTATAACTTCGCTCAAAAAAAAGACTCCATATCTTGCAATGGGAAATATTGTTGGTTCAAACATATTGAACTTGACTTTAATTTTGGGGGTGTCAAGACTTGTTGCATGGAACGAAACAATGGTCATTACAAAAGAAACGGCATACATCTCGCTTCCACTAACACTTCTTTTCACTTTTGTTTTGGTGCTTCCTATTCTTTTCAAAAAAAAGACATATCGCTGGCAGGGAATTGTGCTTTTGATTTTGTATGTGCTTTATATAACTTTTTTAATTTTGAATGCGGTGTTTAAACTTATTTAGAAGTTGAAATATGTTGACTATTGCAAATTTTGTAGATTGGTGTTAAAATCTCCTATATAAGGGGAGTTTTTATAATCTAACTATTTTAACATTTATACTAAATATGCAAAAGTGCATTTACAAAAGTTTAGATGTCGAAAATAAAATTAGTTTGTAAATCCATATTTATAGCAAAGGAGATAAAAAATGGAAAATTTAGATGAAAAAATAGAGCTAGTAAAAGCTAGACAACTTGGTAATACTGTTAAGGAAATAAATGACGACGAAGATGTGGACTATCTCGACACTGGATATGCTTTTAAAGTGTTGAGTGATAACGGAAAGGGTATTGTTCTTAACACATTGTTTCACAACAAGTTAAAAAAAGTTTTGCCTACGATGTTTGAAGACAAGGGTTCGCTTGTTTTTGTCGACCCTTTAAGTAAAAAAATAACAAGCTTTTATGTTGGTGACCTTAAAGTTCTTTGGCACAACGACAAAATTGCACTATGTAAATACAGCATTTACGGGAAAACAATTCAGACTTTGATAAACGGACGCGGTGAGCAACTTGCGTACAACGATGGGAAACTTTCATTCGCAGCACAAAACATTTTCTCGCATACAGATTTTCAAAGGCTTCCTACTAAAATTTCACAAACTTCAATAAGCGCACAGCTTGGCATTGTAAAAGTTGAGTTTTCAAATGACATTTTAAAACCTTTATACTTTAATCTCAATTCAGGGGAAACATATACAAGCCTTGAATTTAGAAAGTTAGTAATACAACATAAAAGAGATTTGTATAAAGACCGCGAAATGTAAAATACATTTTTGAAAACGCTTGACAACGCATGAAAAGTTTGGTAATATTTTAAAGGTTTTTTTGTAAACCAAAAGTCCTAATTTATATTAGGCCAGCATTAACAAACAGCAGGTAACAAACTTTTCCATGTGTTTACCGAGTACTTGTACAATTTTGGTGCAAGATTGCGTGTTGTGTTAAGTTATTTTAACGCGACATTTAGGCGAACGATGTGGGTAAAAGTTGCCCTTATCTTCGCCTTTTTTGTTTAATGTGAAAAATTTTAAAAAGGAGGAAAAACATGCCTACAATTAACCAGTTAGTTCGCAAAGGTAGAAAAACTTTTGATAAAAAGAGCAAATCGCCACTTCTTGAAAATTGTCCTCAAAAGCGTGGAGTTTGTCTTGCAGTCAAAACAACAACCCCTAAAAAACCTAACTCAGCCCTTCGTAAGATCGCCAGAGTAAAGCTCTCAAATGGTCAAGAAGGTACTTGCTACATTCCAGGCATTGGTCACAACCTTCAAGAGCACAGTGTTGTTCTTGTTCGTGGTGGACGTGTTAAGGACCTTCCTGGTGTGAGATATCACATCATTCGTGGTAGCCTTGATACTGCCGGTGTTGCAAAACGTATGCAAAGCCGTTCAAAATACGGTGCAAAGAAACCAAAATCTAACTAATCACATTTAAAAATTTATTAAAAGGAGAAACAAAATGCCAAGAAGAAGTGGAGTGCCAAAGAGAGATGTTTTACCAGACCCAAAATTCCACAACAAACTTGTTACAAAGTTTATTAACCAAGTTATGTACGATGGAAAGAAAGGTATCGCACAGCACATAGTATATGGCGCTTTTGACATCATAAAAGACAAGACAGGTGGTGACCCAATCGACGTATTCACAAAAGCAGTTGAAAATGTTAAACCTGTTCTTGAAACAAAAGGTAGACGTGTCGGTGGTGCAACATACCAAGTACCTATGGAGATTCGTCCAGAACGCCGTCAAACCCTTGCAATACGTTGGCTTGTCCAATTCGCAAGAAAGCGTAACAGCGAACGTACAATGGAAGCAAAAGTTGCAGGCGAAATTATGGACGCTTACAACAACCAAGGCAGTGCTATCAAGCGTAGAGATGAAATGCACAGAATGGCTGAGGCTAACAAGGCTTTTGCTCACTACCGCTGGTAATTTTTTGAATTTTTGCTTTGAAATACTTCGTTTCTGCCATGCCGTTCCACACAGTCATTTAGGTGAACTAAACTCCTGCGTGGCACGACATGTCGAGCCTCGTCTTTCTTTGTAAAAATTCAAAAAATGTTGTGGCATAGTTAAGCGTCGAGCCTAGCATCTGCCACACAATTTTGCGTTTTACTGGGGAAAGAGCCTCGTCTTTCTTTGTAAAAATTCAAAAAATATTGTGGCATAGTTAAGTGCTGAGCCTAGCATATGCCACACAAACTACAAACATTTTAGTATTAAACTCAAAATTGATTTTGTGTTTAAAATTCACAAATAATAGAAAAATTTATAAAAAGGAGAAAAATAATGCCAGAGAATGATGACTTATCTTTAACACGTAACGTCGGTATCATGGCTCACATTGATGCCGGAAAAACAACAACAACTGAAAGAATTCTTTTCTATACTGGTATCAACCACAAAATTGGTGAAGTGCATGATGGTGCTGCAACAATGGACTGGATGGAACAGGAACAAGAACGTGGTATCACAATTACTTCTGCCTGCACAACCTGCCATTGGAAAGGCCACAAAATCAACATTATCGACACCCCAGGACACGTTGACTTCACAATTGAAGTTTTGCGTTCACTAAAAGTTCTTGATGGTGCTGTTTTGGTTCTTAGTGCACGTGACAAAGTTCAACCTCAAACTGAAACAGTTTGGCGTCAAGCAAACGAATGCAAAGTTCCTGTTATCATCTTCGTAAACAAGATGGATAGAGATGATGCATACTTTGACAAATGCGTTGAGTCAGTTAAAGAAAGACTTCACACAAAACCTTTGCCTCTCCAAATGCCAATAGGTATGGCTGAGACATTCAAAGGTATCATCGACCTTTTGACCCTTAAGGCATACATCCCAGAAGATGACCTTGGCAAAATTGTTGATGAAGTTGAAATCCCAGACGAATACAAAGAGGAAGCACAAAAACGTCATGACCAATTAGTTGAGGCTATTGTTGAAACAGATGATGCACTTCTTGAAAAGTATTTTGCTGGTGAAGAAATTTCACTTGATGAACTCAAAAAGGCAATAAGAAAAGCAACAATTTCTAAACAAGTTACCCCAATGCTTTGCGGTTCATCATATAAAAACAAAGGTGTTCAAAACCTTTTGGATGCCATGGTAGATTATTTGCCAGCTCCAACAGACGTTGAATCAATAAAAGGTATCAACCCAGAAACAGGTGAAGAGGAATATCGTCACCCAGACTACAACGCTCCACTTGCTGGACTTGCCTTCAAGATTGCAACTGACCCATATGTTGGAACATTAACATTCTTTAGAGTTTACAGCGGAACACTTAAAGCCGGCTCATATGTTTACAATGCAAACACAGGAAAGACCGAGCGTGTTGGAAGACTTATTCGTATGCACGCAAACAACCGTACAGAAATAAGCGAAGTCAAAGCAGGTGATATCGCCGCAATTGTTGGACTTAAAGACACAATAACAGGTCACACACTTTGTGACGAAGAACACCCAATTCAGCTTGAAAGTATGAAATTCCCAGAGCCAGTTATTCAACTTGCTATTGAGCCAAAGACAAAAGACATGCAAGAAAAAATGTCAATTGCCCTTGGGAAACTTGCAAGGGAAGACCCATCATTCAGAGTCCAAACAGACCAAGAAACAGGTCAAACACTTATTTCAGGTATGGGCGAACTTCACCTTGAAATCATTGTTGATAGACTTCTTCGCGAATTCAAAGTTGAAGCAAACGTTGGTAAACCACAAGTTGCATATCGTGAAACGATACGCAAAACAGTTGAGGCAGAAGGTAAATTCATCCGTCAAAGCGGTGGTAAAGGTCAATACGGTCACTGCTGGGTTAAGTTTGAACCACTTGAACCAGGCTTAGGATATGAATTTGTTGATAAGACAGTTGGTGGTTCAATTCCAAAAGAATTTATTCAACCAGTCAACAAAGGTATTGATGAAGCAAGAATGAACGGTGTTGTTGCAGGCTATGAAACAATAGACTTCCGTGCAACAGTATTCGATGGTTCTTACCACGATGTCGACTCAAGTGAAATGGCGTTCAAAATTGCAGGCTCACTTGCATTCAAAGAGGGTGCAGCAAAAGCAAACCCAGTGCTTCTTGAACCAATTATGAAAGTTGAAGTTGATGTTCCAGATGAATATCTTGGAACAGTTATGGGCAACTTGACTTCTCGCCGTGGTATCCTTCTTGGAAACGATTCAATTCCAGGATATCAACGTGTTCGTGCTGAAGTGCCACTTGCAGAAATGTTTGGTTACGCAACAGACCTTCGTTCTCAAACCCAAGGACGTGGAACGTTCGTTATGGAACCACTCAAATACCAAGAGGTGCCTAAGTCGATTACTGAGAAGATTGTTGGCGAACGCCGCAAAAATTGACAATAAACTGCGAAATACTGCGTTTACTGTCGCACTTGGCTCCACAGTTATTTAGGTAACTAAACTCCTGCGGAGCCAAACGCGCCGAGCCTTGTCTTTCTTGTTTCTTGTCAATTTTGCAAAAACAAGCATAAGCAAAGTGCGAATAAAGGTAATACTTTGTTTCTGCTATGCCAGTCAAACCGGTCGATTGGCGATAGTTCAATTCTAATTTGCTTAAAGTGGAACAAAGATTTTGTCATAAGAAATGCACTGCATTTCTTCCCCTAAGTCACGGCAAAATCGCCAATGAAATGCGATTTTCGTTTGGCCGTGAGAAGAGGGCAAAAACAAACCCAAAGCACAACTTTTGCTAAAAATTTTTGCAAAAGTGTGCCGATTAGTGCAGTTTTTGCCCCAAGACTCGTCTTGCTTGCTTTTAGTTAATTTTGCGAATTTAAAACTAACCAAAATTGTACTTTGTTATAAACATAGTACGAACATAGTACGAACAAAGGTAATAATTTATGAGCAATTACACTGCAAATCAAAACTTTGAGTAAGTGGTGAAATTTCGCTTTTAAAAATGCTTTTATTCGCTTTTAGAAAGCAGAGGCAACATCTTGAAAACTTTAACTTTTGCACTGCTTTTTGCTAGAGTGTGACGATGGTGTAGTTTTCAAAAAAGTCGCTGATATTTCGACTTTCAAATAAAAAAATATTATTAAAAATGTTTTGCAAAAAACAAAAACTATGTTAAAATCATAACGACTAAATTAAAAAAGGAGATATTTTAAAAATGGCTAAGGAAAAATTCGATAGAAGTAAAGTTCATGTAAATATCGGAACAATTGGTCACGTTGACCACGGTAAAACAACTCTTACTTCTGCTATATGCCAATACTGCGCACTTAAAGGCCTTGCTGAAAAGATGAAATATGAAGACATCGACAAGGCACCAGAAGAAAAAGCAAGAGGTATCACAATCAACACAGCGCATGTTGAGTACCAAACAGAGAGAAGGCACTATGCACACGTAGACTGCCCAGGACACGCAGACTATGTTAAAAACATGATTACAGGTGCCGCACAGATGGACGGAGCCATCTTGGTTGTTTCAGCAGCTGATGGTCCTATGCCACAGACACGTGAGCACATTTTGCTTGCTCGTCAGGTTGGTGTTCCATACATCGTAGTTTTCATGAACAAAATGGATCAAGCAGACCCAGAGCTTGCTGACCTTGTTGAAATGGAAATTCGTGAACTTTTGACATCATACGACTTCCCAGGAGACACAACCCCAATTATCAGAGGTTCTGCACTCAAAGCTTGTGAAGCATGTGAAGCTGGTGACGTTAACAGTGAATGGTTAAAACCAATTCAAGAACTTCTTGACACAATCGACACATACATTCCAGACCCAGTTCGTGAAACAGATAAACCTTTCTTGATGCCAGTTGAAGACGTTTTCACAATCACAGGTCGTGGAACAGTTGCAACAGGAAGAGTTGAAAGAGGAACAGTTAGACTTAATGACACAGTTGAAATCGTTGGTATGAAAGACAGTGGCAAACAAACAGTTATCACAGGTGTCGAAATGTTCAGAAAGCTTCTTGATGAAGCAAGAGCAGGGGACAATGTCGGACTTCTTCTTCGTGGTATCCAAAGAGATGAAATTGAAAGAGGACAAGTTCTTGCAAAACCAGGAACAATTAAACCTCATACAAAGTTCAGCGCTCAGGTTTACGTTTTGAAGAAAGAAGAAGGTGGCCGTCATACTCCATTCTTCAATGGATATCGCCCACAGTTCTATTTCAGAACAACTGATGTTACTGGTACAATCAAACTCCCAGAAGGTGTTGAAATGGTTATGCCAGGTGATAACGTTACAATGGAAATTGAACTTATCACACCTATCGCTATCGAAGAAGGTCTTCGCTTCGCTATCCGTGAAGGCGGAAGAACAGTAGGTAGTGGTGTCGTTTCAAAAATTGAAGCGTAATTAAAAATTAACCCAAAAATTTATTCGCAAGACATTAACCCAATCTTGTGATTATGTAAAGATGTAAAGACTAACCCACTTTACATCTTTTTTTTGTTTTTTGTTCTAAACGCAAAATAGTCAAAATACAATATAGCATAATGAAGATTGGAGGGAATATGGCAAACAACAATTCATGCGAAAAATTTTATTGTGTAAAAAAGACGAGGTTAAGCGATGCAACGGCATCTTTTGAGTGCTCTGTGAATATTGATTGCACAGAGAATATCACAAAAGTCCTTGCTGTCGATGTTTCAAGTGGCTTACCTCAAACCGAGGCACTGACTAATGAGGCGAACATTAACGGCAATGCACTTGTGACAATAGTGTATCTCACCGAAAGTGGACTTGTTGGCAACGCGACTTATTGTTCGCCATATTCACTCAAAGTGACGAGTAGTGAAATCACGCCAAGTGCAAAAGTTTTGGCAAAAGTGACAAATGTCGATTCAAAAGTGACTTCGCTCAACTCCAACATTGCAAAGGTGCAGTATGAAGTGACGCTTAAAGTGTATGTTTTGTCAACAGTTGAAGTGCCATATCTTGACAAAGTGACTGACGATATTTGTCAAACCACCGAAGAGGTGTCATATCAATCACTTGCAGGAACTTGTCACAATAATTGGATAGAAAACATTGAACTTTCTGTCAAAGAACCAATAAGACAGGTCGTATCTGTTTCGAGTGATGTACACCTTGTAGGGCAAGAAGCAAGCGAAG
>CALWTG010000032.1 GCA_944384385.1 uncultured Clostridia bacterium
CATCTTAATAAGGATACTTGTTGTAATTTGCATTGTATCAAGTTTCTCACTGTTTTTATCACTTGGTCTAACAAATTCCCTAGCTATTGGTTGGGGATTTCTTCCATTTGCTATTGGTGGAATACTGGAAATAATTTATCAAGCATACTTAATGCCATACAGAAGACTAAAGAGGCTTGCAAGAAAAAATGATATTATCAGACACGAAGAAATGATAAAAATCAAAGAACGAGAAAGATACAAGAAAACAAAAAACATTCCAATGAAGCTTAATAAAAAAATTATCAAAGATACACTAAAAAGCACGGGAATAACCAAAACCCCACCTAAAAAGCCGCCAATCAAGGAGAACAAATGAATAAAGAAATTATCAATGTTTTTTATATAAACTCTCAATAACACAACAACAAAATTTAGAAACAATAAAACAAGAACTCGAACGCATATCCGTAAACAACACTACCCTATCCGAATTTTTACACGGACTTATGGATAGTGAACCAACACAAACAAAGTTTGAAAGTATTAAATTCCTGGAATACCAAAGTGAAGGAGAAGAGATTATGCCAGGAATAAAACTTAGAAAAGATGGTAGATATGAAGTCCGCAAAATGCAAGAAGGAAGAAGAATTTCAATCTACACAAAAACTTTAAATGAAGCAAAAAAAATTTTAACCAAACTTAAAAACAATAAAATAAAAATATCTAAAGAGGTCAAGAAACAAAAAGTATATACACTTAAACAATGGTACGAAATTTGGCTTGATACATATAAAAAGCCATTTTTAAAACCAAAATCATATGAAATGATTATTAGCAGTTTCAGGAAAGCTATTAAAAAATTTGGAAATATACCAATAAACAAAATTTCAAGTTTAGATATTCAAAAGTTTTTAAATAGCATGGAATTAAACAGAACTAAAGAAAGAATACAAGTTTACTTCAATGCGATACTACAAAAAGCATGTGACCTAGACTTGATAACAAAGAATCCATTCAAAGCAGTAGAAAGAACTAAAAAAAGAAAATACAAAAATTTTTGCTACAATTTCGATGAACAACAAAAAATTATAAATGCAATTAAAGGCACAAAAATAGAACAAGCAATATACTGTTACCTACTTACTGGTGCTCGACCAAACGAATTACCGCAAAAAAAAGATTTTGATTTTACAAACAACATTATAAACATACACGGAACTAAAAACGAAAAGTCTAAACACCGAGAAATTCAGATGAGTCAAACATTTGCAAAATATATGGAAGAATATTTTTTATTGAATGAATTTCCAGGACATACAGAAATACAACAAACATTTAAAAACATTTGTGAAAAATTAAAAATAGAAAAACCATTACTTTACAGATTAAGACATACATTTGCAAGCAACCATTTTGTTTTAAGAACACCAGCAAAACAAGTAAGTGAATGGATGGGTCACACAACTATAAGCACTACGTTAGACATCTATACAGATATTGATAAAACAGCAACAAAAGAGAAAATTCAAAACTTATATAATAAATAATATTATATAACAAACAATGGTTGACCCCAAATTGACCCCAAAAACAAATATAATATTTTAACACAAACAGAGACAAGGTAAACAAAACAAAAAATGCTACAAGCCTTATAAATAAAGCATTGTAGCATTAACCAAAAATTTAATAAGACGGGACAAAAACACAAACAATAAGATCCCGGCACCATCCCCATATGGCTGAAAGCTTTATTTATAAGGCTTTCAGCCTTTTTTTGTTTTTTATAAAAAACAATCACATATAATTGAACTTTAAAAAAAACGACCACATTTGTAATCAATTTTTTTAATAAAAAAGATGCTTAACTGATGTTAAACACCTTTTTTCAGCAAAACTACTTACTAACCACGTGAAGATTTGTTAGCTTTACTTGACTTTGATGTCTTTGAGCTCTTTCTGCCCATTTCTGAGCCAGCTTCTACGTTTGTGTTTGTTTTACCTGAACAATCTCTAGTTCTAGATGCTCCTTGGCTAGATTTGTTTCTTCCAAACATATAGTTTTACCTCCTCTGCAAAGCTTTTGTGCTTTGACAGATTTAGTATGTTTCATAAAATGATTTTAATTCATAAAATCAAAACATTATGATAGTATTTTGATAAAATTTATTACTTTTTACCTTCAGCCTTATCAAGAAGTTTGTAGTATTCATCAAAAACCATTATTGCAGTTGGCTCATCTGTTTCAACTTCAAGTGTTGCGTCACCATCGCCATCTTCATTGACATAAAAAACTATTGCTTCATCATCAGCAACTCCTTCCATTGGGTCAATAGGTTTCAAAATAGCATAAAGTTTATTGTCCAAAGGAATAATTGCAACCTGATCAAATCTTACTTCCTTATCATTTTCATCATAAAGTGTAATTGGATCTTCATTGTCCTCATCAAGCAAAATATCCATAATTCCTAATTCTTTCTTCTCTTCCATAATCATTCTCCTTTTTTGTTTTTTAGATAGTCTTCAAGAATAATTGCAGCTGACAACATATCAAGATATTTTTTGCGTTTTAGCGGTTCAACTTTGCGTTTACGCAAGATTTCTTCTGCTTCGTACGAAGACAACCTCTCATCTTCAT
The DNA here is from genome assembly GCA_944384385.1 of uncultured Clostridia bacterium. Lineage (GTDB taxonomy): Bacteria > Bacillota > Clostridia > Christensenellales > UBA1242 > UBA5893. Next base: position 2,621 of record CALWTG010000032.1, read on the forward strand.
ACTCAACTTTGATATTTGTCGCCAAGGCAAGTTTTTCACCAAATGCCTTAGTTACTGCTGTTCTGTCATTTTCCGAACCATCCATTGAGTATGGCATACCTATTACAATCAAGCTAACATTATTTTGTTTAGCCAAATTGCTAAGGTATTCAATATCAGAATCAACGCCTTTTGAATTAAGAATAGAATGCGGATTTGCTGTTAACCCCAAAAGGTCTGAAAAAGCAATCCCTATTCTCGCATCACCATAATCAAGGCACATAATTCTTTGATATTGCATAATTTAACTCATAGATATTATACTTTAATTTTTAACAAATAGTCAAATATTTTACAAAAATAAATAACACACCGCTATGGTGTGTTATAGGTCAGCCTTTTTTAGATGTTTTGGTTTGTTTTGGAGTTTGATCTTTAGTCATGTTATTCACTTCTTTTTTTACCATATCCTCAGTCTTATTTACTATTTCTTTTGCCTGAGGATTATATTTATAAAGAAGAGCACCTGCTATCATACCGATGACAATACCACATATTATTCCATCCTTCATAAAAAAACCTCCCGCAAGTATTATTTGCAGAAAAGGTTTTATTATACTATTTATTATTTATTTCTTGTTCACGTTGTTTGCGCTTATAGTAATCGCTAACCGCATCACGAAAAGCTTGAAAAACTGTTCCGATTAAAGCGACTTTTTGTTCCGGTAATTGGCCTAAAATTTCAACAACGTCTTCAGCCGTTACTAATTTTGCTTCTTCCAAGGTTTTTCCTTTAATAAGGTCACAAAGCACATTACTCACAACTATTGTTGCAACGCACCCCATAGCCTTGAATCTTGCAGTTTCAATAACTTCATTTTCATTTATTTTGAGGTAAATTCTCACAACATCGCCAAACTTATCACTAACAACTTTGGCAACACCGTTTGCACCTTGCAAGCCACCAGCATTTAATGGATTTTTGAAAATATCTAAAACTTTTTGATTATACATTATTTTGCCCTCCCTGTTTTTGATACCGCAGAAATGGACCTAAGTTTTGCAATGACTTTTACCAATGTGTCAACTGTGTAATCAATGTCATCTTTTGTTGTTGATTTGCTAAATGAAAACCTTATTGCACTTCTTGCTTCACTTTCGCTAAGTCCCATTGCAAGAAGAACATGAGATGGCTCAACACTTCCAGTTTCACATGCAGAACCTGTTGATACGGCAATTCCGTCTAAATCAAGCATCATAAGGACTGCTTCACCTTCAACCAAGTCAAACGACAAGTTGACTATGTTGTTTATTTTTTGATATGGATGACCATTGTACTTAACATAATCAATTTTCTCCATAACTGATCTGACAAAATAATCTCTTATTGTTTTCAATTTTTGATTTACTGGAACAAGGTCTCTTGTCGCAATCTCAACCGCCTTACCAAAGCCAACAATACTTGGAACATTCAAAGTGCCACCACGCTTGCCGTCTTCTTGATTTCCACCAACAATCAAAGGTTCAATTTTTATGCCTTTTTTAAGATAAAGAGCCCCAATTCCTTTTGGTCCATGAATTTTGTGAGCATTTATTGTCATCGCATCAATATCCATATCCTGAACATCAATTTTTAAGTGACCAAGTGCCTGAACTGCATCGGTATGGAAAATTGCACCGTTGTCATGTACTATTGAAGCTATTGCTTTTAAATTTTGAATTGTGCCAACTTCATTGTTTGCAGCCATAATTGATACCAAAATTGTGTCTTTTCTGATGTAATGCAAAAGCTCAGTGATTTTAACAAGTCCTTCACTGTCAACATTAAGATAAGTTACTTCAAAGCCTTCTTTTTCAAGTTCTTTACAACTTTGAAGAATTGACTCATGCTCAATTTTTGAAACAATTATGTGCTTGCCTTTTTCCATGTTTGCATGTGCAAGACCTTTAATAGCCCAGTTGTTGGCTTCTGTCCCACCAGAAGTGAAATATAATTCATTTGAATTTGCATTTATTGCCTTAGCAATTTTGTCACGTGCCCTGTCAACCATAGCCTGCGCATCACGACCAAAACTGTGAAGACTGTTTGCATTGCCATAGATTGAGTTGAAGCATGGCATCATTTCATTCAATACCTCACTTGAAATGTATGTCGTTGAGGCATTATCTAAATATACTTTTCTATCCATACAAAAAAATCCTTTTATCGTTATTAAGTATAACATCTAAACATACAAAAATCAATACTAATTTTGCAATTTAATATGATTTAGGACTTAGCTTCATAAAAAAGGAGGCAATGTTTACCTCCTAAGCTTTTTATTCATTGCAAGAATTGATTTTTGCTAGTATTGCATCTTTTTGCATATAACCACTGAACTTTTCAACTTGTTTGCCATCTTTAAAAATTATCATTGTTGGTACAACCATAATTCCATATGACCTAGCGAGATCTTCGCTTTCATCAATGTCGACCTTATAAATTTTCGCAGTTGTGTCTTGTGCAACCTGTTCAAGAACAGGTGCAAGCATTTTACATGGTCCACACCATGTTGCAAAAAAGTCAACAAGGACAGTTCCTTTGTCTTGCAATACTTTTTCATTAAAGTTTTCTTTGTTTAAAATTTCCATGATTAACTCCTTATATTATATATTTCTTTAAATCACTATTTTTATTATGTTTTCCGAAGATATTTTGTACGTATGCCCTGTCTATTGTAACTTTACTTAGTGGATATTCCCCACTTGCATTGAATGATACATCTTCCAAAAGCTTTTCAAGTATGGTATGCAATCGTCTTGCTCCAAGATTTTCCATATTTTCATTTTCGTACTCGGCAACAATTGCAATTTCATCTAGCGCATCATCTGTAAACTCAAGGTCAATATTATCAACTTTCAAAAGACTTGCATATTGAAGTGTCACTGCATTTTTTGGAGTTGACAATATTTTGACAAAATCATCTTTTGTTAAACTATTTAGTTCAACCCTGATTGGAAATCTTCCTTGAAGCTCTGGTATCATATCTTCAATTTTTGAGACATGGAAAGCTCCTGCTGCTATAAACAAAATAAAATCGGTTTTCACATTGCCATATTTTGTACTAACTGTGCAACCCTCGACAATTGGAAGAATATCTCTTTGAACACCTTCTCTTGAAACATCTGGGCCAGATGTGCTACCTTTGCCTATGATTTTGTCCATCTCATCAATGAAGATAATTCCCTCTTCTTCGGTGCGTCTTATTGCCTCTTGATAAACGCTTTCATCATCAATAAGCTTGTCAGCTTCTTCTTCTAAAAGGCATTCTTTTGCACGAAGCACTGACATCTTTCTAGTCTTTTTCTTTGGTGGGAATATTCCTCCAATCATTGTAGAAATGTTCATGTCAGAAAATTCTGGCATAAAATTAAATTGTTGAGTTTTTTCGATGACACTTATCTCGATATTCATGTCGTCATATTTTCCATCGTGATAATTTTTCTCGATTTCTTCTATGCTAGTTTTATCGTTTTGTTTAAAAAGTTTATCTTTTAATACTTTTAATATTTTTTCATCTACTGAGGCTTTTGCTCTCTTTTCAACTTCATGCATTTTTTCGTCTTTGACCAAACGAACAGATACCGACACAAGGTCTCTGACCATACTTTCAACATCTCTGCCAACATATCCAACTTCTGTGTATTTTGTTGCTTCAATTTTGATAAATGGCGCACCAACAAGTTTTGCAAGCCTTCTTGCAATTTCAGTTTTTCCAACTCCTGTTGGCCCTTTCATTATGATGTTTTTAGGTGTTATTTCATCTCTGAGCTCTTTTGGTAGTCTGCTTCGCCTATACCTGTTTCTTAAAGCGATTGCAACAGCTTTTTTCGCCTCATCTTGACCAATGATGTACTTGTCAAGCTCTGTGACTATTTGTCTTGGCGTCATACTCATAAAACTTTTAAACCTCCTCAACTATTATATTTGAATTAGTAAACACACAAATTTCACTTGCTATTAAAAGTGATTTTGTAGCAATTGCCCTTGCCGTGAGTTTTGTGTTTTGCAAAAGTGCCTTGGCTGCTGCAAAAGCATAGTTTCCACCACTTCCAATTGCACAAACGCCATCTTGTGGCTCCATAACCTCACCTGCACCAGACAAAAGAAGCATTGTGTCTTTATCGGCAACAATCATCATCGCATTTAATTGTCTTGCAACTTTGTCGTCACGCCAAAGCCCTGCAAGTTCTACCGCACTTTTCAAAAGATTGCCTGAATATTTGTTTAGCATTTCTTCAAACTTGTCACAAAGACTGATGGCATCAACAACTGAACCTGCGAAGCCAACAACAACTTTTCCGCCATATATTCTTCTAACTTTTCTTGCATTGCTTTTAAAAATAACGCTTTGCGACATAGTTACCTGTCCATCTCCGCAAATAGCAGTTTTTCCATTACGCTTTACGGCACATATTGTAGTCGCTCTAAATTCATTGTCCATATACTCTCTCCTTAAATCGCTTAATTTCTAATTGTGAATTTTCTAGCATTTTTCTCTTTTTTTGAATTTTGTCATCACATTGTTCGCACTCAACTATTCCATAGTTTGCATTCATAGGCTGAAAATTATCGGCATCTGCACTTGAAATATAGTGCATTAGCGCTCCAATAACTGTGGTGTTTGGCAAACTTTGAAGTTTCTTACCCTTAATATATAATAACATATTTATCGCAGAATACAAACCGCTTGCAATACTTTCCACATATCCTTCCACTCCGCTTATTTGTCCAGCGATGAAAATGTTTGGATATTTCTTTAACTGAGAATACTCATTCAAGCACTTTGGCGAACATATATAACTATTTCTATGCATACTGCCATATCTTATAAACTCAGCATTTTTTAATGCAGGAATAAGACTAAACACCCTTTTTTGCTCAGCATATGTTAGATTTGTTTGAAATCCAACCATATTCAAGCAAGTCGCACTATTGTTTTCTTTTCGCAGTTGAACAATAGCATAAGGCTTTTCTCCTTCAACTTTTTTTGATAGTCCAACAGGTTTAAGTGGCCCATATCTAAGCGCTTTTTCACCACGACTTGCTAAAATTTCTATTGGCATACAACCTTCAAAAACTTTTAGTTTTTCAAAATTGTGAAGCTCAACTCTTTTTGCATTTATTAGTTCATTAAAAAACACATCAAACTCGTCCTTATACATATAGCAGTTTAAATAGTCTTTTGAATCACCTTGGTCATAGCGATTTGCCCAAAAAGCTCGTGAATAGTCAATGCTGTCTGCACTAATTATTGGAGCTATGGCATCATAAAAGTAACAATTATCATCGCCAATTAGTGACGACAAATATTTATACAGTTTATCATCGCAAAGTGGACCCGTCGCTATTATCGTAGGTTTGTCTACATCGAATTTCTCAACGACTTCATCAATTATTTCTATGTTTGGATGAGATTTAATTGCGTCTGTCACCATTTTAGAAAATTTCTCTCTATCAACAGAAAGTGCGTTACCTGATGGTACACGAGTTTTTAAAGCACATTTTAATAAAAAGCAGTCAAGCTCATTAAGTTCATTTTTCAAAAGTCCACTAGCAGAAAGAAGTTGCTCGTTTTTTAAACTATTTGAGCAAACTAATTCAGCAAAATTTTCATTACTTTGAGCTGGCGTTTTCTTTATGGATTTCATCTCATAAAGCTTAACATACACGCCGTGTTGTGCTAAGTAATATGCCGCCTCACAACCTGCAAGTCCAGCACCTATAACACAAACTTCATTATGGTTTAACATACTTACAACTCTTTGAAGAACAAACGACTTTTTGACCTTTTTTCACAAGTGGAGAATTACACTCAGGACATTTTTCTCCTGTTGGCAAGTCCCAACTCATAAATTTGCAATCAGGGTATCCTGTGCAAGCATAATATATCTTACCCTTTTTAGATTTTCTTTGAACAACTTCTTTCCCACATTCAGGGCATATGCCTTTTGGCGTGTTTTCATCTTCATAATGCATAACATTTTTACACGTTGGGTAGTTTGAACAACCAAGGAATTTTCCAAACTTTCCTTCCCTTATCACCATAGGGCTTCCACATTTATCACAGATAATATCTGTTTTTATTGGTTCTTTCTTTGGTGAGACATAGGCGTTAAAATTAGCATTGTCTAGTAGCTCTTTAAAGCTTTTCCAAAAATTTTCAATAACTGTTTGCCAAGCACATTTATTTTCAGCGACTTCATCAAGTTTTGTTTCCATATATGCGGTAAATTTGACATTTATCATCTTGTTAAAATACTTTTCCAAAAATCCAGTCACTGATTTGCCTATCTCTGTTGGTATGATATATTTACCGTCTTTTGTTGTGTACTGCCTCGATGCAATGATTGTGACTGTTGGTGCGTATGTTGATGGTCTTCCAATACCTTTTTCTTCCATTGCCTTAACAAGCGTTGCCTCAGTGTAACGCGATGGTGGCTTTGTGAATTTTTGTTCTGGCACAAGTTTGTTTAGGTCAAGAGTTTCACCTTCTTCAAGCTTAGGAAGTTTGCCTTCTTCTATCTCATCTTGATTGTCTTTTTCTTTACTTTCATTTTTATAAACTGCTGTGTAGCCGGCAAAATCCAGTGTTTTCCCCACTGCTTTAAAAACACAGTCATTTGCAAATATGTTTGCCGTAACATTATCATAAAGTGCCTCTGACATTTGGCAGGCTACAAAACGCTCATATATGAGTTTATAAAGTCTATAAACATCACTAGGTGCAACATTTTTTATGCTATCTGGCGTTCTTTGAAGAGAAATTGGTCTGATTGCCTCGTGTGCATCTTGCGCATTTGCTTTCACTGCATACACATTTGGTTTTGATGGGAGATATTTTTCACCATAGACATTTTTAATATGTTCACGTGCCATTTTAACGGCGTCTTCGCTTATACGTACACTATCTGTTCTTATATAGGTAATAAATGCCACTTTACCTTCATTTGGGACATCAATGCCTTCATATAACTGCTGAGCCGCACTTGTTGTGCGCTTTAATGTCATATTGAGTTTATTGAGCGCTTCTTGTTGCATTGTAGATGTTGTGAATGGTGCTGGAGCTTTGGACTTTGTCTTTGTCTTTTTGACAGACTCAACTTTATATGTTGCATTACTGAGGTTATTTAATACTTCATCAACTTCTTCTTTTGATGCAAGCTTTTCTTTCTTGCCTTTATATTCAGTTAGTGAAGTTTTAAAAATTTGAGATTGGTTTTGTTTTTTTAATTCACAAATCAAGTTCCAATACTCTTTTGGAACAAACTCCTCAACTTCTTTTTCTCTGTCAACAACAAGTCTTAAACAAACAGACTGGACTCTTCCTGCGCTAAGCTTTGGCTGAATTTTCTTGCAAAGAATTGGTGACAGTTTATATCCCATTATTCTATCAAGTATTCTTCGTGCCTGCTGTGCATCAACTAAATTTAAATCAATTTCACGAGGGTTTAAAAGTGCTTTTTCAACTGCCGATTTACTGATTTCATTAAAAACAATTCTGCACTTGGTGTGTGGATCAATTCCAAGGCAATATGCAATGTGCCAAGCAATTGCCTCTCCTTCCCGGTCGGGGTCGGTTGCAAGAAGAACAAATTCAGCTTTTTTTGCTTTTGCCCTAATATCTTCAATAATAGCCTTTTTATCAGGCATAATTTCATATTTTGGTTCAAAATTATGATTAAGGTCAACGGCAAAACTTTTTGAAGGAAGGTCTCTTACGTGCCCTTTTGATGACATGACAAGATAGTCCTTTCCTAAATATTTTTGAAGTGTTTCACGTTTACCTGGTGATTCTATTACTACGAGTTTCATTCAACCTCCACTCTATACTGTATAATAATTTCCTGGCAATTTTTTTATTATTCCACGAATTTGCATTGTTGTCAAATAGGTATTCAAATTTTGTACGGGTATGTTTGTATGATACTGAATATCGTCAAAATTCTTTTCTCCGTCTTTTAAAAAATTGTATATTTTGCTCTCTTCAAAATCTAGCTCAATTTTTTGTTTCTTTGTTTTATTTGCTTTAATACCGTTCTTCTCCAATATATCATTTGGAGTAGTTACCTTTTGAGCATGACCAAACTTT
>CALWTG010000033.1 GCA_944384385.1 uncultured Clostridia bacterium
AATACTAATTGAGACCTTAGCCTTTGGGCAGTTACAACAATCAGTCCATTTGAACACGTGGCAGGATACACATCGGCTACTTCATTTGTAAATTCTGATAACACGACACTTAGTGGCAACGGTAATGACTTTGTTTATTCAATAAACACAGCTCAGTCAAGCGGTAGTCAGTATGCAACAATTGATGAAAGCGGAACAATCACACTCTTGCCAGGATTCAACATAAATTCTAACTATCTTATGATAGATATTGCGGTTAAATATGGAGAAAGTGGTGCGGCTGGTAGTGAATATATTGACACAGTGAGATTGTATTTCACAGACGCAAGCGCAACAAACTACACAATCACGGCGAATGTGCCAAGATTGCCAAAGGTCGCAAGCGAAGCGGAGAATTGCTTTGATGTCAAGGTAAAAGACATACTTCAAATGCTTTCAGTATCAGATGAACATTCAAGCGTATATACAGGCGAAGAAATAACAACTCGTTTCCCTGATATTGTTGTGAGTTTGTACGAAACACAACAAAATACAAACTTGGCAGAAGAAGTTGTCTTGAAAGATGAAAATTCCATATCAATTCCAAATGAATATGCAAATTCAAGTGTTTATTTGATTGTTAAACTTAAAGGAAGTAATGATATTGGAGTTAGAGTCAACAATATCACATTTGTTGACACGAGATATAGCGCAAATAGTCTAGTTTCAAGTTCAATATACGAATGTGTTTCAACAGAAGGGGCAGACGAAATATTCAAGAAGTTGCTTCCTAAAATTCAACTTAGAAACATATATGGAAACATAGATTCTGGACTTGATATATTTGATTTGAACTCTATAGATGATAGTACAAATTTGATTGGTTCTGATAAAGTTCTTTGCTCAACAACCACAAATGGAATTTTGACGACTTTAACTTACACTTTGGGTAATAACCTATTACAAACTGACAACACCGCTGGAACAAAATATGGCACAATTACAGTTTATGTATACCACAAAGAAAATGCCGATTCGATTATTGGTGATGCTTCACTAACAATGAATGCAGGTCAAAGTACAATAAATTTTGTAAATAGTAATGTTATTGACTTCTCAGATATTAAAGTTTACGGGTACAATACAAACACAACGCTTGTAGACCCTGAGGGCGAAGAAACACAAACAAATGACTTCATATTTATTTCAAAAGATGACATTGGTACACAATATCCATTTACTTCCACAGCAATAAATCATGTTGTTAGCACATATGTAAACGGCACTCAGATTGATAATATGTTCAATGTCACAATTAGTGCAGAAGGTATCTTACTTGTCTCATCTGGTTCGCTTTCTGGTTATGATAAAAAGTTAATATCTTTGACTATTGAGTATGGCATCGATAGTAATAGAAAAGCGTTTAATTGTTCATTCTTGTATAGAAATCAAAAGGAAGGCTCGGCAATTGATGAAACTACTGGTGAAGTCGTCACTTATTTGTCTACAAGAATCGACGAGAACTATAAAAATGTGTTCACACTTTTGTCTGGGATGTATGGGGTAAATATAGAAGATATTTATGTTCGTGTAAATAGTCAAGATGTCATTCTTAAAAACAATAATGGCAATTACACATTAACATTAAATTCAACTGATTCTTCCAGTCAAATAACCGTTAATGTTGAATTTTACATAACAATTTATGACAATTTAAGTGGTGAAGAAGCCCAAGACATTGTTCTATATACAAATACTTTAAATATCACAGTGCAATAATAAAAAACGAAATTCAAACAATATTTCAAAAGGTGGAAGAGTTTTCCACCTTTTGATTAAAAGGAGAAATTATGTCGGTTGGTACAATAATTTTGATTGCTTCATATGCCATAAACTTGTTACTTTTGCTTGTTATGATATTCGTCGAGCGAAAGCAGCCACAAAGCGTATTTGGTTGGTTTGCAATAATGGCAGTTTTTCCTTATGTTGGCTTTTTCTTATATATTTTATTTGGTGGCGGGCTTAGCATACGTACAAGGGTGTATATCCGCCGAAAAAGAAGATACACTCAAGAATATTTGCAATTTGTTTCGTGGCAACGCATAAATTTTGATAAACTTCGTGCCCAAAATGAAAAATATGACTATGCTTATAAACTCATAAAGTTTGTCAAGTCAAATGATAACAATGTGTTTTCAATAGGGAACAAGGTGCAGGTGTTCACCGACGGACCATCAAAACTTGAAAGCTTAAAAAATGACTTAAAAAATGCAAAAAATAATATAAATATTGAGTATTATATCTTCGATGATGACCAAACGGGAAAAGAAATTATGCAAATTTTGTGCCAAAAAGCACGGGAGGGAGTTAAAGTAAAACTAATATATGACAGCGTTGGCTCACTCAAAGCACCTCGAAGATTTTTTAGAAAACTAAAAAAGGCGGGTGGCGAAGTTGCAGAGTTTTTTCCACCATTTATGGGCATACGGTTAATAAATTTCAAAGTAAACTACCGTAATCATAGAAAAATTGTTATAATAGATGGCAAAATTAGTTACACAGGTGGAATAAATTTAAGAAACGACCATATGGGCAAAAAGAAGCGACTTTCTCCATGGCGAGATACTCATATTAGAATTGAAGGACCAGCAGTATGGGATTTGCAAAATGTTTTTTTCAATGATTTTAGATGTGTAAAAAAGCAAAGATTAAACGCCCAAAAGCTTGTGAAAGAAGGCTACTTTTTGGAGTCTTCGCTAAAAGAAGTTGGGCAAATTGGTGCTCAGATTGTCACAAGTGGACCAGAGAGCAGTCAAAGGTTCATTGAAGATGCATATCTTAGAATGATATCTTTTGCACAAAAAAGAATATATTTGCAAACTCCATACTTTATCCCTGATGAAATGTTTTTAAAGTCACTAATAATAGCAAAAAAGACGGGTGTTGATGTCAAAGTTATGATTCCGGGGAAGCCTGACAAAAGAACAGTTTATTATGTCACGCTTTCATATGTGAAACAGCTACTAGATGCGGGAATTGAAGTATATTTTTATAATGGCTTTTTACATTCAAAGACACTCCTTGTTGATGACCTTTGTGTTTCAATAGGCACTTGCAATGCAGACAATCGCTCATTTGGACTCAATTTTGAGTTAACAACACTTTTGTATGACAAGCAGTTTGTAGATTATAATACAGAAATTTTTGAAAATGATATGAAAAACAGTAAACTCGTCACACTTAAAGATTTCAATCGAAAGTTTTTCGCCAGCAAATTATTCCAAGCAATATTAAGACTTTTCTCGCCATTGTTATGACAAAACAATTGACAATGTGTCAATAATTTGATACACTCAATTTGTTTGCTAACGTGGCGCAGCAGGTAGCGCACGCGCTTGGTAAGCGCGAGGTCGGCAGTTCGAATCTGCTCGTTAGCTCCAAACACAAAAATCCTTTAAAGTGAAATTTTTTGTCTGCTTTATTGGATTTTTTTTGTAATTTTATTTTTTTATTTAATAAATTTATTTACTAAATTATTTTTTGTTTTACATTACAAAAAAGTCAGACTAAAAAAGTCTGACTTTTTTCTATTGATTAAATTTTTATTGATTATTTTCGTGTTCTTGGATTTTTTTGTTTATCCAGCACATAATTATTGAACAAATGTAAGTAATTTCTTTTTCACTCAAAATATGTGTCTTTTCTATTTTGTGCCATTTACATAAACACCCTCGGCAACAAGTTGCAGTTGCATGCTGGGCAATAAAGACAGGGTGACCTTTAAATGGTGTTTGTTTGCCATCTGTAAATTGACTAGGGTCTTTTAAACGCTTTGTCACAAAGTCAAAGCAATGTCTGCCAATTGTATCCATTCCGACTCTATTTATATAATCAAAATCTTTTTGTTTTAAACTAAATGAATTTCTAAATTTTGATTTCTTTAATCTATTAAAACTATCTTTTATATTTTCATTCATTTTTAACTTCTTGCAAGTATTATATCATTTTTTTTAAATAAAATATATTTATTCATATTTTTTATTATTTATTTTATCAAAAATTAAATGAGAAATATGCTTTGAACCTTTGATGTCATAAATAAACTCCGGCAATATTTTGTGATTATGTAAGTCTTTCTTTTTTATCCAAACGCAAGTTTCATCTGTGTTGTCTTTGTTTTGAATTTCATCTTGCATACAAAGTTATAATTGCATCATGCGTATTTTCACTAACATGAACTCTGCCTCCGGGCATATTAAAAAAGTCGTCATTTTTATTTTTTGAAAGTAAATATCGTCCCTTGTTTTCAATTAAAGCACAAACTCTGAAGTTAAATTTGTAATCGTCAATTTTAATAGCTAAATCTTTCATAACATTTCTCCTTTTTAATTATTTTCACGATTTGCAGTTTAAACGAAATTTAACAATATGTTAATATTTGTCATAAATAAAAATCAAGGAGCGAAAATGGAGTTTGCTGTTATAGACAAAAGTGTTGTGATTGGTAAAAATGTGATAATACATCCATTCAATGTCATAAAAGGAAATACTGTGATTGGTGACAATACAATAATTTATTCTTTTAACTACATAGAAGATTCAATCATTGGAAAAAATTGTGAGATAAGTAGCAGTAACTTACAAAAATGTGAAATTGGCGAAAATGCTAAGGTTGGCCCATTTGCAAGACTAAGACCAAAGGCAAAAGTTTGTGATAATTGCAAGGTGGGAAATTTTGTTGAGATAAAAAACGCAATATTACACAGTGGCACAAAGGCAAGCCATTTGACATACATAGGCGATGCACAAGTTGGTGAAAATACCAATGTTGGTTGTGGGGTTATTTTTGCAAACTATGACGGCAAGAAAAAACATATCACAAAAGTTGGTAAAAATTGTTTTATTGGTAGCAATACAAACTTAATAGCACCAATTGAAGTCGCCGACGAAACATATATTTGTGCTGGTAGTACTTTAACAAAAAATACAGAAAAAGGTGATTTTGTCATCGCTCGCGAAAAAGAGACGATAAAACCAAAAAGGGCATACAAATACTTAAAGGAGGACATATGAAATTTTTTGGCACTGACGGAATCAGAGGAGAAGTATTTAAAAATATAGACCACAAAATCGCCTTTGATTGTGGTAATGCACTTTGCAGGTTAAAAGATAGTCCAAAAATTATTTTAGGAAAAGACACAAGAGTGAGTGGAGATTACATCACAATGTCATTTTGTTTGGGAGCAATCTTAGGCGGTGCAACAGTTGTTGATGTTGACATATGCCCATCTGCGACAGTTGCTTATCTTGCAAAAAACTTAGGCTATGACTTTGGCATTGTTATCACTGCTTCGCACAATCCACCAACACACAACGGAATAAAAATCTTTAATGAAAATGGTCAAAAGCTTGGCGATGAAAATGAGGACCGTCTTGAAAATTATTTTGGTGATTATATTCGCAAAGATGTTATGCAACTTGGAAAATATAAAAAATTGCCAAAATTGAAGCAAAAATACATAAATTTTTTGAAAAAAAGCATAAAATGCGACCTAAGTAAGCTTAAAATAGTACTTGATTGTTGTCATGGGGCAAGCACTGAAATAGCACCCAAAATATTTAAGCGTCTTGGTGCAAAGGTAGTGATAATAAATGGCTCGCCAGACGGAAGGAAAATAAATGTCAGGTGCGGGGCAACAGATGTCGCGAAATTAAAGATAGCAGTAAAAAATAATAAAGCAGATGTGGGTTTTGCTTTTGATGGCGATAGTGATAGAATTATTGGAGTTGACGAAAAAGGGGAAGAAATTGATGGCGATAAAATTATTTTTGTTGTTGCAAATTATTTGAAACAGCATAATATTTTGAAAAACAACTTGGTTGTTGGCACAAAGCTCACAAATCTTGGCATACAAAACGCATTAAAGGACAATAAAATCGATATAAAACTTGCAGATATTGGCGATAAATATGTCATTGAAGAAATGTTAAAAAGTGGAGCGGTTTTGGGCGGGGAGAAGTCAGGGCATATAATAATGTCAGACTATTTACAAACTGGCGACGGCATTTTGTGTGCTGTGAAACTTGCTGAAATATTGAAATTGTCTCAAAAAAAGTTTTCTGAGCTTGCTAATGTTGAAATTTATCCTCAAATTTGCATAAATTGTCCCGTTAAAGACAAATACGCAGTCATAAATAATAAAAATTTAGATAATTTTATAAAAGATATAGAAGCACATTGTGCTGATAAACTAAGCATACTTGTGCGAAAGTCTGGTACAGAAAATGTCATCAGAATAATGGTTATGGGAAAAAATGAGATTTTAGCAAAAAAGTATGCACAACTGCTTGAACAAAAAGTCAAAGAAATAGACCAAGATTTATAAATTGCTATTCAAAAGTTTTCCGAATTTATTCATCATTGTGCGCTTGTGTGACATTAGTGAGTGTGTGTATCTTTTTAGCGTTATAGTCGCATCTTTGTGTCCCAAAATTTCCGAAACAGTTTTGACATCAATGCCAAATTCAAGGGCACGCGTTGCGAACGTATGTCTTAGTGAATGAAAATTTTTTCTGGTAATATTTAGTTTTTTCAATATATTTTCAAAAGTTTTTTGATATGAGCGTGTTCCAACCATTGTGTTAAACTTTGTTGAAATAACATAATTAGATGTACTTTTTTTCTTTTTTTTCTTCAAAATCGACGCAAGTTGCTTTGAAATTGGAATTATTCTATTTGATGTTTTTGTTTTGGGCGTGTCGACCATTATCTTTGTTTTGCCGTCAACCTTTGCTTGATATGCCGATTTTGAAATGCACATGATGTTGTTTTCGAAGTCAATATCTTTCCAAGTCAGCGCCAAAAGTTCGCCAATTCTAAGGCCGGTATAAAGGCAAATTATTATGCCTACATAGTTAGTTCTTTTGTTTTCTAGGCAATATTTTTCAATTTTTTGTTGTTCCCATTTTTCAAATGCAGAAACATGTCCATCATCAATTGATGGTAATTTTATTAAATTTGTACAGTTTTTTGATGTTATTTCATATAAATTTGCATCTTTTATTGCTTGTTTTAGTATTGTCACAATCAAAATTACACTATTTGGGGATAGTGGCCCATGGGTTTTGTTATTTCCATTTTCTTGCAAATAAAAAACAAATTGTTGCAAAATTTTTGGCGATAACTCTTCAAGATCATATTTGCCAAGATGAGGGCGTATGTGATTGTTTATTATGTCTTGGTATGAATTAAAGCTCCTTTGTTTTATATTATGTTTTAATTGTTTTGTCCAAATTTCAAGCCAATTATTTAATTTCATATTTTTTACCTCCGCTTTTAATATACGAAAGATAAAATAATATTTTAAGATACAAATAAAAAAATCATGGGCAAGCCCATGACCATGGCGCCACGTGTCTGGCTCGAACAGACGACCTACCGGTTAACAGCCGGTTGCTCTACCACTGAGCTAACGAGGCAAATTTTGTAAACAATATAATACTACCAAAACACATTTTTTTTGTCAACACTTTTTTTGTATTAGTTTAAAATTTTTAAAAATCTTATTTTAGTGAAAAAGTAGTCAGCCAATAGTTTGTTATGTACATCATTTGTGTGGCAGGTGACAAATATTGTTTCTAGTGTCGGCGTTTTTTCAATCTTTGTTATAAGTAGGCAATGGTTGAATACGGGCTTTCGTTGACACAGCTGAACAATGTCGCCAATTTCAAGTTCGTCAATTGTCACAGGCTTGCCCCTTGGGCCAACATCTTTTTTATTTGAAACGGAATAGTTGAATAGTTGTTCAACTCCGCTAAAAGCGGGTGAACGACTATTTAAACTGTTATAGTACCAGCCAAGTGGCGAAAAGTCCATTTGAACACCACCGGCATAAAGGCATTGAGAAACAAAGTTTGTACAGTCGCCACCAAGTTCGTCAAAATTATAAAATTTTGGGTTCCTTTTATTCCACCATTTTTTTGCATACATAGTGGCACTTAGTCTATCATACATATAAAAATTATATGATTTTAAAATATATTTTGCCAACTTGTGCCCATAATTTTGTGATAGTCGTCGGCAAGGTGATAAATAACTTTCAAACTTGCAGTAAAATCTTCGTATTGATTGACTTCAATGTTTCCTTCAAGTTTTTGAATTTCTATGCACAAATCACGCATATCTTTATGGTTTGCAAAAGTGCAAAGTACATTTTCGTGATGTATCCAAGTTTTTTTAAGCTGTGACACCTTTTCGGCAATTTCTTCTGTTTGGATGTTTTCACTTCCTTTGGTCAGTGTCATAAGCTCATAAGTCATATCTTGAATTTCATCAAGATAGTTGTTTATTGTTATTTGTTCAAACACCGCTCCAAAAGCTAAAATCAATACAACAATAACAATTGTAATAAATTTTTTCATATTTATCCTTTTAAATTAGTATTTATTGTATTTGCTCTTTTATGCATTTCTTGAAAATACACTTTGCCATTGTTATCAAGTGTTAAAATGAGTATTTTTTTTTGCTTTACACCTAGCGAGTTTACAAATTCCATAATTTTATTTTGGCTGATTTTTATTTGCTGAAAGTTATCTTTTATTATTTTTCCTTCACTTATTATGGTGACAGGCATTGAATTTTCTTCACTTTTAATGTTCATATCTTCACGAGTTACTGGCGAAGCGCTTGCCTTTGGTAAAACGCTGATTTTGCCGTTTGTTTCCATAATTGCAAAAAGCACTTCGTCAGGACTGAAATATCCTGCGCCACGAAGTGACTCCATAATATCATCTATTGACAAGTTGAGTTTTTGCACTGCTTTGTAGTCTATGCCATTTTGGTTGATGACAATCACAGGCTTGCCACTAAAAACTTCACTAAATTTTGGAAAGTGTTTTGAAAGTATGGTGATAATGTAATGAATGACCAAAAGTGCGAGAAGCGGAACAATGCCATGAAGAAGTGGTACGCTCATCTCTGCCATAGGTATTGTTGCAAGATCTGCAAGTATGAGTGTCAGCACAAGTTCAAAAGGTTGCATTTGTCCAAGTTGTCTTTTGCCCATAAGTCTAAACACTACAAGCACAACAAAATATATGATTATTGACCTAATAATTAGAGTTAGCATACAAAAATTATTGCATTTTTTTGAATTTTTAAACTTTTTTATTGCGTTTAGTTAGTTTTATTGGATTATTTCTTTTAACCCAAACTAGTACTGTGTGGAATTCAAAAATATTAAACACAAGGCACAAAAGCACAAAGAATGTTGCACCTATTGTGCATGTTATTGCAAGATTGAGAAACAATGGCAAAACATAGTTTAAAAGCCCACCAACAAAACTACATAGTGCAATAACAGGAATTGTTATTAAAGTGAATTTAATAAAATATTTTCCAATTTTGAGCGATGGACAAACTTGTTTTTTTAGCATTCTGATGTTTAGTATTGCAGATGTGGTGAAACAGCCACCCATTGCCCAAATTAAAGAGTTTATGCCAACATATTTTGGTAAAAACCATATGCAAACTAACATAATTATTGCACCGAGTATGTAATTTTTGAAAGATTTGAGTTCAAGCCCAACAGCGTTTAATATTGATGAAGATATGTTTGTCAAGCATAGTGGAATTATTATCCATGCCGCAGTGCTTAAAAGTATTCCACTTGTTGCATTGTCATAAAAGAACACGCCTATTTGTTCGCCAACTCCAATGAATAGTGGAGTAATTAAAAAGGCGACGAACATAGAAAACACTATTGAAGTTGTTACTCTTGAAGAAATATATTTTTCGTCGTGCTTTGCTTTTGCGCTTGCAAGGTCTGGCACAAGAGCAAAAGAAAGTGAGCCGATGATTGCCATTGGAATAAACAGAAGTGGCAAAGTCATACCTGATGCAATCCCATAAAGGCTAAGTGCTTGCGCATTTGTGTAACCAGCAGAAACAAGGCGAAGTGGGATGATAAGGGCAATGACAGGTTGAATCAAACTTGACGCCACACGCATAAATGTGATTGGCGAACTTGTCTTCAAAACTTCAACATATTGAGCTTTTTCTGGCTTATTAAACCTTCCACCACTTTTAAGATACCACACAAGCACAAATGTGCATGATAGCACGCAAGCAATTGTAAGAGATAGTGCGGCGCCAATTTCACCTGTTATTGCTGGGAACAGCCCAGAGAGCAAAATCATACAAACCACAATTCTCATGACTTGTTCAAATAGTTCGCTTGAGCAACAGGCAAGATAGTTGTTTTTGCCCCAAAGGTTGCCCCTTAGCGTGCTGTAAACACTTGAAAATACAAGTGCAGGCAAAAGTACGAGTAGTATTATTATGCAGTTTTCGTCAGCAAAAATGTGAGATATTGGCTTGTTTAAAATAATAACAAGAATAGAGATGATAACACTAATAAAAAGCGCAAGCAAAAGCGCAGTTGTCACAATTTTGTTTTCAGTCTTTTTGTCTTTGTTTGTTGTGAACTTTGCCGTCAAACGCGACACTATGAGTGGTAACCCGCTTGAAACCAATGTCAAAAGCACCATAAACACAGAAAAACTTATTTGATAAACACCTAGCGCCTCAGCGCCAATTGTTCTTGAAAGCCAGATGCGAAATATGAATCCAAGTAGCCGTGTTA
>CALWTG010000034.1 GCA_944384385.1 uncultured Clostridia bacterium
CTAAACAATTTTTATATGCAACTTCATTTAATCTTGTTGTGTCATAAGTAATTTCATCAAGCATATCTTCCCTAACTTCAAACGAAGGCACAAGATTTGAAAGCTCTTCTTTTGCAAGGTCAACAAAAGTTTGACTTAAAATATTTTCTTCTCCAAGAGATGGCAAAACCGCCGAAATATAGTCACTAAACGCATAGTTTGGAGAAATAATCAAAATATCACTTGAAGAAAACCCTTTTCTATATTTATATAGCAAATATGCCACCCTATGAAGTGCGATTGAAGTCTTTCCGCTTCCTGCAACACCTTGAACAAAAATTACATTTTCTTCATCACGAATTATTTTATTTTGCTCACGCTGAATTGTTGTGACAATATTTTTCATTTTGTTTGAAGCGTTTTTTGAGAGCTCTTCTTGCAAAATATCGTCATTTATTGTAAGAGATGAATCAAAACAATATTCAAGTTTGCTATCTTTGATTTTGAATTGTCGCTTGTTTGTTATTTCACCTTCTATCACACCCTTTGGTGCAGCATAGCTCGCCCGACCAACTTCATAATCATAATACATTGAAGATACTGGCGCACGCCAATCGCAAACCAGAGGTATTTTTCCACCATTAGTTAAATTGAAAATTCCAATATAATAACTATTATTTTGTCCATTAGACAAAAAGTCTATCTTACCAAAATATGGTGATAGACGTTGTTTCCTATAATTTGTAAGCTGGCGAATTTCTTCATTTATAAGGGCCTCTTCTTTGTCCATTTCATCGCCACCAGCAACGATTTCCTCATCATCTAAGAAATAATATTGTTCTGAGTAATAACTTTTTATCTTTTCAAATTCAATGTTTAGGTCACTTATTTTTTTTTGTGTTTCGGCTATTTTGTTATTCAAAACACCAATTACTTTGTTTAAATATTCAAGCTCTTTTTCTTGTTCTAATTGATCCATATCACCACTCGCTTAAAGTACCAATGACTAAACTTTGATTAACTGCACCCGCTGTTGTTTCATCAAGTGGAACACCTTCTATTAAATAACCACAAATGTCACCACTGGTCTGGCAAAAAATGTCAAGACTTAACTGTGGCAAAGTAACACTGTCGCCTATTCTTTCCCTACGTGATAATTTTAATTTGCACTTTTGTGCTTCTTCAAAATACCTAGCTTCATAACAATAACTATTTATTGATAATTCCACTTGCAAGGCTTCTTTTTCGTTTGCAAGAGAGTAAAAAACCTTTCTAATTCTAGCACTACTTCCATCTTCGGTGACAGATGAAACGTCCATAGATAAATAACTTGTGCTTTGGTCAAATTCGACATTGGCAACACATGCATGTGATTGTCCACTAACTGTCTTATTGTAATTTATTATATACGTATTGTTGTTTCTCGAAATTGTCAAAGTATATTCGTTTAACGTTTGCCCATTCTCGTCAACAACTGTGCAAACAAATGAATTGCCACCGCCTGATACATTAATCACACCACCATTATAATCAACATATATCTCTTTGTTTTGAGAAACCAAATTAAAACATTGGACTCCTGCTAAAACCATACTTTCTTCACAGCTTAATAGATCCATATTGTTAAATACACCGACTCGACTTTCATATCCCTCATCGGTGAAATTTGTTTGACTAATTTCTGTCAATATTTTTTCTTGTGGAGACAATAGTTCGTTAGTGTAAAAATCATATACCGTGTTTGTAGTCGATGTCGTCACTGACAATGGTGTCTCACCACAACCCACTAAAAACATACAAAGCATACTGAGTATAAAAACAAAAAGATGTGACTTTTTCATCATTCCTCCATATGTTAATATTTTACTAGATTTTTTAAAATATTACAAACAATTATCACATCTTAATTTTTTTAAATATTGTTTTTTATCGGTACTAATTCTTAAGCTTTCACATGCTTTTTGAATTGACTTATTGTAAACCCATTTATTTTTTATTTGTTTATTTTCAAACAATTTTATTACTAAATCATATTTTTTTACAAGTGCAACAGAAAAATACCAACTTTGTGCCATTTTTACATAATAATCATCACAATAAAAATTCACCAAATCAAAATGACTTTCATCAAAATAATCATCTAAAAAATATGTTAGTAAAATCACAATCGCAAAGCGTTTTGTAAACAAATTATCACATTTTAACCAATTTTTAACACATTTTTCAAATATTTGTGGATATTTTTTTACAATTTTTAAATTTGAGCACGTTATGTCACAAGTAGCCCAGTTATCAACGTACGGCAAAAATTGTTCAAGCAAAGTCATAACGGCATTAACATCTTTTACATATCCAATCATCAAACCGTGAACGACATATTCATCTGTCGAGGCATGCGGAAGTGCGTGTAAAAAAATTTTACCCTCAACGGTTTGTGCATATTTTTTTGCAATGATTTTGGCTTGTGGCACACGCAACGAAAAATCAGTTTTCCCTGGAACAATCACAGAAGAAAACTTTGCATATTTTTCATCTTTATAGCTTTGTATATCTTTTAGTATTTTATCCACAAAAATATATTACGAAATATAAATAAAAAAAGCAAGTTTAATTACTTGCTTAATTCATCATCTTGTGTATTTGATTGTTTTCTAGCAAAATCTTTAAGCTGTTCAAGTCTTTCTTTTTCTTCGGCTGTAAGATCCATATCTTTCAAAAACTTGTAATAAACATCCAAATCACGCCTATGAGCATGATCATCACCAGTCACAAAGTAGTGATGAACAAATCTTGCCAACTTAGTTAATTCTTCTGGTGTAACATATCCATACTCAGCAGATGGAGCATAATATGTAAAAGGTTTAAAACGCTTTTCTGAATCTGGTTGCACCAAAAGCTCATGCGCCTTTGTAACATCATTTATGTCAACCGCAACACGTGGCGTTTCTCCATCTTTTCTTGGAACAACATAGTACTTATCATGAAATTTAAGCATAAGCATATAATGATCAGAAGTTCTGTTAGCTGTCAAAGGCACTTCTTCACTATCAAGTGCGTCAAAATGTGTTGCACTATAAAGCTTTCCAATAAACAATGAGTTGGTAAAATGTGACTCCTTTGTTGGATCTTTTGGCAAGCGAAACAAATCTAATATACTCATAATTCCTCCTAAACGCTATTATAATACCATAAATCGACAAACTTGTCAATATTTAATATTATCAGCAAAAATCTTACAATTCGCATCAAAAATTTTATATATATCTGAATTTTTGTATCCCAAATTATTTAAAGCATACGCTACATTGTAAACATCAGCGTAGCTTTTTACATCGAATGGTAAATCATCTGTGCCATAAAAGTCACTTCCTATGGCAAGATTATTTATACCGAAATTTTGTGCAATATAGTCGATATTTTTAGCAATAGATACACTTGATGCAACACCTTTTGTTATATATTTCCCAACAAAATATAGACCAATAATTCCATTTATATCAATAATATCTTTTATTTGTGCTTTTGTAATATTTCTTTTATCATTAACAATATCAAAAAATCCAGTATGCGAACAAATAACGGGCTTTTCAATTATCTCCATAACATCAAAAAAAGATTGATAATTCAAATGTGCAACATCAATTAAAATATTATTATTTTCACAAAATTTTATTAGTTTTTTACCTAGATTTGACAAACCACCCTTTGAATAAGCTCCTGATGCAAATTTATTTTTATTATTCCAAGTTAGCGAAATATATGTCGGCTTTATGTCAAGCAAAAAAGAAAAATCTTTCAAAAATCCAGCATCTTCTATACAAATATGGCAAAAATCATATTTATTTGTTATTTTTTTTGCATTTTTTATTGTTTTTTCTGCATTTTTTAATTCAGTAGTAAAAATTGGACACATTAAACAATCTAAATATTTTTTATTATTTTCAAGATAAATGCCAGTTTCGTGACTATTGAGTTTAGTTAAAAAATCATTGTGAAGGTCAATCATTTCTTATTTCCTTAAATACTTTTTTTAGTGCAATATACTGATTTTTGTATATTATATCAAAATTATCGTAACGTATAGGATGTTTTAATAAGTCACTTCCAAGTTCGATAGTTACACTTGGTATATTTTGCAAACACAAATAGTCACTAAGTCCACCAACTGAATTTTTTGAAATTATAGGCTTGTATTTTAATATTTTAGCTATTTTGTTTGCTAATTGCTTGCTTTTTGACTTTATTTCTTTACTCGCGCCACAAAAACCATAATAAACAACTTCGCCCTTCGAGTGATATGCAACAGACATCTCAAAATCAAACCTCTTTATAAATTTCAAAAGTGAACTATTCTCAATTTCACTCAAAGCACTTTCGCCAATATAGTTTTCAGATGCTGGCAATGATACATTCATTTTTCCCTTTCCCCATAGTGCAGGAAAATTTACATTCAAATCTACACCCCTACCATTTGCTTTCCATAGCGAAAAGTCAGTTGAATAGTTATTCAATCTTGTTAAAAGTGGCTTGTATTCTTCACTTACACCTTTTAATCCATTCAAACAAATATTTGCTCCATCTGGATTTAATAACGGCACAAAGAAACACCCATATGGCAAGTCATAGTCCTTTAAAAGTTTCATAACAACAAAAGAAGATATGTATTCTCTTGCATGTATTCCACCCGTAATCAAAAATTGTTTGCCAGTGTATTTGCCTTTATGAAATGCAACAAGGTCATCACCATAAAATGATTTGCCATAAAAATGCACATCAAAATCACCACTTTTTATTAAATTTTGAAGATTTTTATGCAAAATTCTATAATCATTACTAAAATCAACATTTGACATATACACCCACTAACATAGAATAACAAAATCATATATGAAAAAAATAGCTGTTTTGTTACTGCAAAACAACTATTGTTATACCGGGATTGTTGTTATTCAAATCTTTGTCTGTGTAATGATCAGAAAGATTTGTAAGAATATTAAAGCATTTCTCATTTGATATGTCCCACTCGCTTCCAAGCAAATAATCTTTTATGATTTCTTGTTTTTTTAAATGTCTAAGCCTGTTTCTAAGCTCCAAACAAATTGCACCACCAACGCCATGCGAGCCATAACCATGAATAACTTTTAAAACCTTGACACCACTTTTTTTACATATGTCAATATTTATTTCAAGTATTGCCATTGCCTCATCAACGGAGGGTGAATTTTCTTTCAAATTAAGTTCGGCATAGTCCATAATCACTCCGCCTGCTTGTCACCTTTTTGATGTATTTTTTTGTAATCAACAATAAGCAAAATTCCTAAAAGAACAAAAGCACAAATGAGTATTGTCGCATACCAAACATTGCTATTAACTTCAATAGTCCATGTTGATATTTGCCTATCACCATTTTGCGATGAAATATCCCATTCATGATAATACAAACCGTCGATATAGCGATAAGTTCTATCTGCATCACTGTGAAGTTTTGAAGATGTTGTTCCATAGCAATACACAAAATTATTTGGCACAACTGACTGAATTTGCTCTGCAGTTAAAGAAGTTTTTTCATCTAAAAGTGTGGTAGCATAAGAAGTTATATACTGTGCCAGCGTTTGAGTTTCTGAAAATTGGGTATTAAGCCCAAACACAGTGGAACCAGTGCTTATCACCTTATTAGTAAAAAATCCTTTTTCCACAACTGAATTGTCAACACTTAGCTCTTCAATAAGTTCATTGTATTGCAAATCTGAGTAGAAATAATAATAATGAAGTGCAGAAGAAAATGTCAATGTATACAAAAAACCAAGTTCAGAAGGTGCAAGAGTGATTTTGTAGCCAGACATAAGTATGGTCTTATCTTGATCTGTCAAAGCCGAATCAGACATTACTCTCGTAATAAAATTCTGCTTTAAATTTGTAAAATAATTATCAAATGTAGAAATTATTGTGTTTTTCATTTCCGTTACTACATCTTGCTCAACTCCAAGGTCAGTAAGTTCACTTTCCACGTAAGGAATAAAAATTGTTTGAGTTACAGAGCCATCAGAGTTTTGAGAAAGAGAATATGTTGGAGCGTTTGAACAGCCACACAGCATAAGCGACAAAACACATACAAAAATTGCTAATAAATATTTTTTCATACTCACTATAATATCATATTTATTACAAAAATAAAAATAATATTCTAACTTAACCAAAAAGAAAAATTATATTGTTTTAATGACTGAGAAATTAAACAAAAAAAATTGCTTGTATGTGACCGTGCTGGAGTTGCCGTCAGCAAACAAAGCAATCAAAACTTTTTGTATTATTTTTGGTGCTGATGAGGAGATTTGAACTCCTACGCCCTTTCGAGCACTAGAACCTGAATCTAGCGTGTCTGCCGTTTCACCACATCAGCATGTACTATTTTAGTATACTATATTTATTGTCTATTTTCAAGTTTTTGCTTTAAAATACAGTCATTTTTGTATTTTTTTAAAAACTTTAAAAAAAGAAAAACTCGCAAAATTATTTTTGCGAGTTTTTTGTTTATTTGTTCACTCATCTTTTTTATCAAAAAGGTCGCTTAAAATTAATGCTTTTATTTCTGGTGGCAAACTTTTAATTTGCTGTGCGATGGTGTTCTTTTGAGTATCAACTTGTTGCTCAATTTCATCATCATCATCAAGGTCTTCAACCTTGACTTCAATGTTTGAAATAGTCTTTATGTCACCACTTCTTCGCCCGCCACTACGCTTACTTTTTGATTCAAGTTCTTTGAGTTCGTCTTCACTAGCAACAACAAATGGTTCACCTTCAACTTGCTCAGCTGGCTCTTTTTTTAGGTCATCAACTTTTTTTTGAAAAAGGTCTTCGCCAAGAGCAACGCCGTTGTCATCTTTCTTCGCTGGTTTTTCTTGAACGCTACCTTTTGATTGTCTTTTCTTTTTTATTGCGTCTACAATTCTTTGATAATTAAAAAGTAATACAACAATTAAAAATACGACAACACAAATGATAATTATAGCTATCATAACTACCTCCTATTACATTTTTGGAGGTTTTTTGGAACTGTTTGGGTCAACCCCTGCAATAGCATTACGCATAGCTGTATCTGATGTTAGGTTCTGAATTTTGTAGTAATCCATAACGCCCATTTTGCCATTTTTGATTGCTTCTGCCATTGCTTTTGGAACTTCTGCCTGTGCAGCAAGAACCATAGCTTGCATCTCTTGAGTTTTTGCTTTCATCTCTTGTTCATGAGCGGCAGCCATAGCACGACGCTCTTCTGCTTCTGCCTGAGCGATAACTTTTTTAGCTTCAGCAGAGTCTTTCATAAGTTCTGCACCAACGTTTTTGCCGACATCAATATCAGCAATATCAATAGACAAAATCTCATATGCAGTACCCGTATCAAGACCTTTATCCAAAACTTTTTGTGAAATAAAGTCAGGATTTTCAAGCACTTCGGTGTGATTTTCAGCAGAACCAACAGTTGTGACAATACCTTCACCAACACGTGCCAAAATGGTATCATCACCAGCGCCACCGACAAGTCGAGCGATGTTGACTCTAACGGTTATACGAACTTTAACTTTTAGCTCAATACCATCTTTTGCGACAGCGCCAATCCAATCTGTTTCCATAACTTTTGGGGTGACACTATTTCTAACAGCCAAGTTGACATCACGACCAGCAAGGTCAATAGCTTTTGCAAGGTCAACTGGCAAATCGATTTTTGCACTGTGAGCAGAAATCAATGCGTTAATAACTTTTTGAATATCTCCACCAGCTAGTTGGTGTGTTTCAAGTTCGCTGATATCAACTGTAATGCCCGCTTTTCTAGCCATGATGTAAGCATCAACAATTGGTGCGACCTTAATACGACGCATTTTCATACCAATAAGTCTTGCCATTGATACGTGAGCACCAGACACAAGTGCAACAAACCAAGTTTTTATTGGCACAATGGCAAACATAAGGACTATAAGAACGACAAATATTCCGAGTAAAACATACAAAGTCACTGAAAGCCAAAGGTCAATGAGTAGTAAATTTAACATAATTTTCTCCTTTTATTTTAATACGTGATTTTACTAACATAAATAACATTGTTTTCAACTGCGACAACTTTGACAACATCGCCTTTTGGAATAATTCCGCCCCTTGAACTCACCTCAAGAACCTGATCTCCAATTCTTATGTTCCCAATTGGGTGACATTCGGTGACCAAAATACCTTCTTTACCAATAAGGTCTTGAAGTTTTTGAGCATCTTCCTTGCCATAATCGCTTGGAATAGATGACTTATTTTCAACTATTGAAGTTTTTCCGAGAAGTCCAAAACGTGCTGAGCGCACAAAAAGCAAAAAGATAAGCAGTGTCACAAGTGTCATAATCAAAATAAGAATAAGCACTTGAAGTGGCGACCCCTGGCAAAGCGTTGCATTAACAACAACTGCGGCAACTTCACAAAGTATACCACTTATACCAAAAATGCCAAATCCTGGAACAATAGCTTCAATAATGCATAGCACCATGCCAACAACCATCAAAATAATGGTTAGCCAAGCAAATTCGCCAGTGAATATTGATACAAACTCTTCCCAAGCACTGCCAGCAAGTAACAAGGATGTATTCATATTGCCTCCTTTGAAACTAGTTTTCGTTGCCATTATATCATATATTTTTTCAAATTGCAATACCCGGTTACTTAACAAAACTGCGTCTATAAAAGAAAAGGTACTGCTGAGCATAGCCCGCATTCTTGCCGAAGTAATTTACAAGGTCTATTGTCATCTTTTCACGACTTTGTTTTGTCTTGAAAATGTCAAAGTAAACTTTTTCAATCCATGTGTCGACAGGAAAGCAATCGCACCTATAATATCCAAACAATAGTATACAATCAGCAACTTTTGGCCCCACCCCCATAAGCGACAAAAGCCATGTTTTCAGCGTTTTTGTGTCATAAGAAAAGGTCTTTTCTAGTTCAATATCATCTAACTGTCTAATTACTTTATATAGATATGGCGCTCTATATCCTGCACCCATATTGACAAAATCTTGCACAGTTATGTCGTGCAATCTTTCAAGAGTTGGAAAAGCAAAGTACGAGCCTTTGTTCTCGCCATACTCCCTTATTTTTTGCATAGTTTTTGTTATTCGAGAAATATTGTTGTTTGAAGAAATTATAAAGCCAATAATTACTTCAAGCAAACTTTGATGAAGTATCCTAATTCCATGGCCAAACTCAACTGCCTTTTTTATGTAGTCATTTTTCGCAACATCTTTTTTAATTGCATCATAGTCGGTGTCAAGGTCAAAATAGGTCACAAAATACTTTGGATTTTGCGTTGAAATAACATATTTTCCGTCAACTAATTTGACATTCGCGAAATTATCAAGCGAATACACATCGTAGTCATACTCGCCATTTTTTTTGTATGTAAAAACCTGCCCACACTCCAAAATGTGCATAATATCAAAATCTTTTGTATCTTCAATAAGAATTTTATCACTCTCTAATGTATATTTCATTTCTCTTCCTTTGCACAATAATAATCAACGCTAACAGTACCATAATCTTTTGAATCAAATTTTTCAAAATATGAAGTTGTGACTTCGATAGTTCTCAGCCTTTCGCAAACTATGATGCCGTCTTTTTTTAAAAGGTTGTTTTTGTAAATCAATTCAAAACACCTTTCATAATATCCCGAGTGATATGGCGGGTCAAGAAGTATCAAATCAAAGCTTTTATTTAAGTTTTCAAGTGCATTTTGATAGTCGGAGAATATGACCTCACAACTTTCATTTATGGCTTTAAGATTGCTTTTTGTCAAGTTTACGCCTTGCCTTGAACCGTCAACAAAAATCACTTCACTTGCCCCACGACTAAGCGCCTCAATGCCAAGTGCCCCACTGCCTGAAAAAAGGTCAAGCACGACTTTGCCTGGAACAAAAAATTGAAGTTTCGTAAATACTGCCTGTTTAACTTTATCGCCCGTTGGCCTAATAAGTGTCGTGTTTGGCGCTAAAAGTTTTTTACCCCTGTGTTTTCCTGCTACAATTCTCATACCATAATGATAGCAAATTTTTCATTACTTTTCAACAACAATCACAGTATTTGCCCTACAATTATTTAGTCTTGTCAAAATGTCATACTCGGTATCACTTGTGTCCTTGCACCAAAGCGACGCATCAAAAAAAACATCGACATCGTCGCCCACACCAACCTTTTTGTGAGTGACATCAACCATAAACATATCCATACAAATTTTGCCAATGACACTGAGTTTTTGTTTGCCGTGCATAACATACAAATTTTCGAAATTTCTTGGAAGACCGTCACCATAGCCAAGTGGAACAATTGCAACTTTTTTATTTGACCTAAGTTTTGTTTCGCCGTATCCTACGAACTCACCTTTTTTTACGCAGGTGATTTTTAAAACTTTGCTACTTATTTTTTGCACTTTTTTTACACCACTTTCATCATATCCATAAATCTAAATACCACAACGAATATATTGGGCAAAATCAGTATCATAATCAACCATTTTGCTCCCGCCGATATGAATAATTAC
>CALWTG010000035.1 GCA_944384385.1 uncultured Clostridia bacterium
ATAATAGCAGCTAACTATATAATCATTTATAGTATATAAAAAATTATTTAAAAAAACAACAAATTAAAAATGCAATTTTATAACATTTTGTTAATTAAATAGTTGATTTTTTTATAAATTGTATAGTATATTAAATTTGAAGGAGAGAGTTTATGAAGGTAAAAAAATATCTAAACATTTCTGCGGCCATCTGTTCAATAGTCCTTGCTGCAATACTAATCATCGGAAGCATCTCAATATTTTCACTTTTGGGTTCTATCGAAAATGCTGATCAAGCAGCAGTTCAGCTTTTAACAGTTATTACAGCCTTGCTTGTAGTGTTCAGTGTGGCAGTGATTGCAGTTTCAGTTATGTGTATCGTCAAAAGTGAATCACCAAAAAACGGATTAAAAATTGCCCTCTTGTCACTAATGGCAGTGCTTGCAATCTTGGAAATGGCTGGTAGCTCTATAATCTGGGGAATAATTTGTTTAATACCAGTTGGACTAGAAATAGCTTCAATCGCGGTTCAAGAACCTACCACACAAACAATTGTGGAAGCAAAACAAGAACCAGCACCTGAAACAAAACAAGAACCAGTTGCAGAAACAAAGCAAGAACCAACCGCAGAAGAAAAAACAGCAGAAAGTGCACCAGCATCAAGCACAACTTCAGAAGAAGACAAATAGTCTTTAAAAATCAAAAAGACAGTACAAATTGTACTGTCTTTTTTATTTAAATCATTATGTTTATTACAAAAGGTTAAAACAAAACACCTGTTTGCTTATTTGAATTATAAATAGATTTTACAAAGCTATCTTGAACTTAAACCAATCTTATTTATGCTTTTTCTAAGAGCATTTCTTGCATCTTCATGTTTTAAAATCCTTAATGCATCAGCTACTTCAACCCATTTTCCATCAATAAAACCTTCAGCTTTATTGATAGAAATTTCTCTTTCTTCACTAATTAAGAAGGCAAAAACTTTAATGACTTTGACTGCATTTTCTCCACTAAAATAGAATTTATATTCATCTACTTGACCAATAGATTCCTGTTCGTCAACCACAACATTACTTTCTTCATGCAGTTCTCTAATGGCAGCACAAAGTTCTGTTTCATTGGACTCAACATGTCCTTTTGGGAAAACCCATTCACCTTCGTTATTTAATAATAAGACTTTAAAACTTTTTTCATTTTTTACAATTACAATTGCCATACTAGAAATTTTTTCTATCATTTATTATTCTCCTCTATAAAAAACAATGAACGCGTGATATGTTATTTCATATTTTGTGTCAAATAAAATTTTAAAAAAGGTTGAAAACTTTCATTAAATGTAGGGCAAAATTCATTATTTTTTATCATCTCTTCAATTTCTTTCAAAGTAGCCCATCTAGCTTCACCCACTTCCTCTTTTTGCAAATTCAATTCGGATATTTCAAAGTCTTGGTTAACTAGCCACAAATCCACAAAATCTTTTTTTCTTTTCAGTGTGGTAAATAGTCTTGCCTTGTTTAAATTAGGTTCAATACCCAGTTCCTCATTAAATTCTCTTTGAAATGTTTGCAAACTACTTTCCCCCGCCAGTGCACCACCACCAGGATTTTCCCATAAACTTGGAAACAACTTTCTATTTGAAGACCTTTTCTGAATATAAATTTTTCCATTACTGTCAACTATCCAGATGTGAATTGATAATTTGTATTTTCCATTTGGAATTTCGTCACCGCGTTTTATTTTTTCGCCTGTTAAAATTTTATTCTCATCATACAAATCAATAATTTCCATAAACCTAACCCCTTTTTACATAATCGCTTTTAGATTATTATAGTTTGACAAAAAAGTCAAGACCGCACATGCAGCGCTAATGAATTTTAAAAATATACGAATTAAATATTACAACTCACCCACCCTCAGAAAGAATTTTTTTCGTTTTTTAGACATCATTTTGTTGCAGTGATTGTTATTAAAAAAGATGATTCAAAATCATACAACTTTTGGTTTATGTTTAAAAGTCTTAATCTTTCTTCATATTGACATTTTAGCAAATTTAATAATTTGTTTTTTTGCTTTGATTCCATTTTACTTTTTTGGGCTACAAAAATTGCATCAGTAAGTTTTGTCTGGTAATTTCTTTCAATTTGGCTTATGGCAATTTTTTTATTCTTTTCAACATCTGGCATATAAAAAATTATTCTATCATAATGCAATTTTATATTTTTAAACTTATACTTGTTTAATTTTTGCATTGTTATATCAGGGTCTTCTAAATATTGCCCAACACTAGTCTCTTTTGGACAATGTATACCATTAAAAATTTCACCAATTTCATTCTCCAAATATTCAAAAGGCTTGTCATTTCTCTTAACCATATCGACACGCATAATAACCAGTTTACCGTTAGATTTCAAAACTCGCTTTTGCTCTTGAATAAAATCATCAAAAGGTAAATGTTCAATAAGTGTATGCGAAAAAACAATGTCAAAGCTATTATCTTCAAATGGCAAATGTTTTACATCGGCCACAGAATAATTAACATCAATATTTAATTTTTTACTTTGAGCTTTTGCATATTTAATATGTCCATCATCTAAATCAATGCCATAAACTTCGCATGTTGGATAATTTGTCTTAATCATGTTTAAAAAATGGCCACTGCCACACCCAACTTCTAGAATTTTTAAATTATTGTGAATATGCAACAAATTAAACCACAATTTTTTGTTATCGTTATTAAATTTTTCTTTACGCGACGCATCTAATAATTGTGTTGATTGAACTTTTTTTGACCAAAATGTATTCACTGTACCTCTCCCCCCTTGTTTTTAAAATGACGTTTAATTTAGCGAAAAACCCATATTTATTAAAAAACTGCTTTATTATAATATAATTTTGTTAAGCCAAGCAAGAGATTCTATTACATTTTGATTGTTTGACAAATAAAAATCAATGTGAAATACTGATTCAAAAGGAGAATGTATGAAAATTATTTATTGTACAGGCAACAATTTCAAACTTAAATTAGCAAAAGAAATTTTAGAGCCGCTTGGTTTTGAAATTGAAGGAAGAAAATTAGATATTCCTGAAATTCAAGCTGATTCAATACAAGAAGTTGCAAAATATTCATCAAAGTATGCAAGCCAAATGCTTAATATGTCAACTTTAAAAAACGATTCAGGGTTAGTTATTCCAGCATTAAACAATTTTCCTAGTGCATATACAAAATATGTTGAAGAAACAATAACCGAAGATGGCATTTTGAAGTTAATGCAAGGTGAAAAAGATAGAACTGCATATTTCTTGGAAGTTTTGGCATATACCGAACCTGGGAAAGAACCTGTGGTTTTTATCTCAAAAACAGAAGGTTCAATAGCAACAAATAAGTTTGGTGATTTCGGTTGGAGCTTTGACAAAATTTTTATTCCAAAAGGTCAAGACAAAACACTTGCCTGCTTTAATGATGATGAAAGATGGAAATTTTGGTCAAATGACGGATATACAAACCTAGCAAATTATTTAAAAAATAAGGAATAACGAAGCACCAATACACAAAAATGCTTATAGTTTAGAGCATTTTATAAATCAAAATCTTAAAAAACTTTATAATAACTTTTATTATACAGACAAACAACTTTGACGCCAAATTTGACGCCAAATTTTAAAAAAAAGATTTAACAATTTAAAGACCAGCAACACAAAAGAAAAAACAAAAATAAAAACGCTACAAACCTTTATATATGGCTTATAGCGTCTAAATATGTGGCGGAAGGAGGGGGATTTGAACCCCCGATGCCCTTTCGGGCATACCGGTTTTCGAGACCAGCACATTCGACCACTCTGACATCCTTCCACAGTGCAATTTGCAGTTTGCAAATTGCTTTTATTTTATTGTTTGTAATTTCATCATATTTGAAATTTTATCAGTGCTTCCTGTTGTTATTATAACATTGTCACCGCTTTTTGCAAGCTTTTGCTTATAGCATATTTTTTCAACGCTCTCAAAAATGTCACTTTCATTTTGCTTTAAACAAGGCACACAGCCACAGTACAGTGCAAGTGCATTGTATGTTTTTTCACTGTCTGTAATTGCAATAATTGGTACTTTTGCAAATCGAGTTGAAAGTCTTAGTGCGCTTTTCCCTTTTGATGTGTATGTCACAATCGCTTTGACATTTAAGAAGAAACTAGCGCTAACGGCGGATTGAATAACAAGTTCACTCAAACTATGAGGAGCTTTCGGCATCGCAAGAAATTTTTGGTAATAGTCAAATTCATTTTCTGCCTCTTTAAGAATTTTGCTCATCGCTCTAACGCAAGCCACAGGGTCACGCCCCATTGCACTCTCGCCCGAAAGCATCACTGCACCC
The DNA here is from genome assembly GCA_944384385.1 of uncultured Clostridia bacterium. GTDB lineage: Bacteria > Bacillota > Clostridia > Christensenellales > UBA1242 > UBA5893. The sequence goes on from CALWTG010000035.1 coordinate 4,350, forward strand.
GCACCATCAAAAACTGCTTTGGCGACATCACTTATCTCTGCCCGTGTTGGACGAATTGATGTTATCATACTTTCAAGCATCTCTGTTGCGACAATGCTTATTATGCTATTTTTATGTGCAACTGATATGATTTTTCGTTGATACACAGGCAATTTTTCAAAGCTTGCCTCTACTCCCAAATCTCCACGCGCTACCATAAGCCCATCGCAGTTTTTGGCAATTTCATCAAGGTTTTTTAGCCCTGTCAAGTTTTCTATCTTTGCGATTATTTTGACATCTTTATCAATAGAGTAAGCAAATTTTTTAAGTGCTATTAAATCATCGCTCGTATTGACAAAACTTGCCGCTATATATTCAGCGCCTAGTGTAAGTGCCAACTTCAAATCTTCTTTATCTAACTCGTTCAGATATTCAAAATCAAAATGCTGAGCTTTAAATGACAAACTCTTGTTATCTCTAAGCTCTCCACTTGAAAGCACTTTGCACAAAAGAGCACCATCTTGCTTTTCTATTATTTTAAACTTCATTCTGCCATCGTTGGCAAGAATAAGTCCACCAACTTTTGCGTTTTTTATGCAAATTGGTTGTGTAATTGCAACGCCATTTTCATCGCCGAGCATACCGCCGTCATAAAAGGAGAACAAACTTCCCCTTTTTAGTGAAACATTCCCGTTTTTAAATTGTTTTACTCTAATCTCTGGGCCACGAGTGTCTATCATTATGGCGACTGGCTTTTTGACTTTTTGGCGCACAACTTTTATTTTTTCAATATAATCTTTTATTGTTTGTTGTGACGAATGGCTTAAATTTATTCTAAACACATTTACACCAGAAAGTACCAAACTCACCATCTTTGAAATACTGTCACTACTTGGCCCAAGCGTTGCAATTATCTTTGTCTTTTTTTGCATACTCACCTTATTTTATTGGATATAGTTTTTCAATTCCGCCCATGTACTTACGCAAAACTTCTGGAATAGTCACGCTTCCATCTGCGTTTTGACACTGTTCCAAAATAGCTGGGAACACACGAGAAGTTGCAAGTCCCGACGCATTTAGTGTGTGACAAAACTTTGTCTTTCCTGTTGTTGCATCTTTGTATCTTATATTTCCTCTTCTTGCCTGATAGTCATTTGCATTACTTGCTGAGGAAACTTCTTTGTATATGTTCATGCTTGGAATATACACTTCAATGTCATATGTCCTTGCCATACTGTGAGAGCAGTCACCTGCTGCAAGTTTTGAAAGTCTGAAATGAAGCCCAAGACCTTCAACAAGTTTGCAAGCCTTGTTAACAAGTTCTTCAAAACACTGCTTGCTGTTTTTCTCTGTTGCGTATGCAAACATCTCAACTTTGTTGAACTGATAACCTCTTATCATACCACGCTCTTCTGTTCTGTATGAGCCAGCCTCACACCTATAACATGGAGTGTAGGCAAACAATTTTTCTGGCAAGTCCTGTTCTTGTAGTATCTCATTTCTATGATAGTTGACAAGTGCAGTTTCGGCAGTTGGCAAAATAAACTTTTTAGGCTCAACTCCTTCAAGCCAGAACACATCTTGCTTAAACTTAGGAAATTGTCCTGCTGTGAAACCACTCTCCTCGTTCAAAATATGTGGTGGAAGTATGAATTTGTATCCGTCTGCAAGGTGCGAGTCAATAAAGTAGTTTAAAAGTGCCCATTCAAGTCTTGCACCTAAGTTTGTGTAAAACCAAGTGCCACGGCCACTGACTTTTGCTGCACGCTCATAGTCAACAAGTCCAAGCTTTTCACAAAGCTCAACATGGTCAAGTGGTTTAAAATCAAAGTGTGGTTTTTCGCCAAAAACTTTAATGACCTGATTATTCTCTTTTTCGCCTGGCAAAAGGTCATCATCAGGCATGTTTGGAAGTGGTGACATAAAGTCAAAAATATCTTTTTCTACTTTTGACAACTCTTTGTCATACTGCTCAATGTCTGAGTTTAATTTTTTGACTTGTGTGAAAATTGCCTCAACATCTCCGCCTTGTTTTTTTACCATAGGTACAGAAGCTGAAAGCTTGTTCTTTTGTGTTTTGAGTTCATCGCACTTAGCAATAAGCGATTTTCTTTGCTCATAAAGTGCAATTAAAGGTTTGAAGTCGACATCAAAACCTTTTTTTAATAGTGCATCATGCACATATTGTGTGTTTGTAACAATTAAATTTATGTCTAACATTGTTTGATTTCTCCTGCTTAATAGTATATAATACTTAAAAATATTTAGCAAGTAAATATAAAAAATGCTTTAAATATGTAAAGGTGTAACATGGTTCTTTCTTTTTTAACAGGTGTTGGTTTGCTACTTTTTGGCGTTTCAATAATGAGTTCTTCATTTGAAAAAATTTGCGGAAATGGCATACGAAAAACTTTAAATAAATTTAGCACAAGCATTGCAAAAAACTTGGGACTTGGCGCAGGTTTTACAATTTTGCTTCAATCTAACACCGCCACAGTTGCACTTTTTGCTGGACTTGCTGGAGCATCTGTTGTCACGCTTTTTCAATCTATGCTTTTAATTATGGGCTCAAATATTGGCGCAGCAATTCATACCATACTTGTCGCATTTTCAGAAATAAACATAATTGGATACTTTGGACTTTTGATACTTGTCGGCGTGTTTGTTAGACTGTTTGGCAAAAAGCCTCTCACAAAAAATATTGGCCTTTGTATATGCGGGCTTGGCCTTGTATTTGTGGGACTTTCACTTATGTCAACCACTGCAAACGAACTTAGCAAAACTGACGGCTTCACTGAATTTATATCAAGCATAAATAGTCCTTTTATACTTTTTTGTTTGGGATTTGCAATTTCTTGCCTTGTAAATAGTTCGCTTGGTATGACAGCGATTATCTCATCAATACTCACCACAACTCCTGCTCTTTTGTCGCTTCAAAACGCAAGTTATTTAATTTATGCAATGAATGTTGGTATTTGCATAACTCCACTTATTATCGGACTTGTGAGCGGAAATAGAAAAAATCTTAAAGCAATGCTAAGCTATCTCATTTTCAATGTGGTTGGCGCAATAATATTTTGCCTTGTCACAATATTTGACTGGGTCACACCTATAACTTCATTTTTGGGCAACGCAACGTTTCAAGTTATTTTTATAAATATAACTTTCAATGTCGTCACATTTTTGATAATGTTACCACTACTTAAACCACTTGAAAAACTATTAAATAAACTCATACCAGACAAAAAAGAAAATATCAGCGAAATTTCCCGTGTCCAAATACTTGGTTTTGCACAACTAAACAAAAATGCACTTGACTACTTTAATAACACGGTTATGTACATTAAACAGGCGACTGACCATGTTGTAAATGATGACACTTCGTTTGATGAAATAACATCAAAAATTTTCAAAAATGTAGACAACGCAAAAAATATGAACTATCAGCTTTTAAAAATCGGCGGAGAATTAAACAGCGCCGACGAACTCAACAAGCGTGACTTAAATAACATATTTATCGGAATTGAAAAAACAGATGTAAACACAATAAAGCTTATAAATTCATGTTACTATAATGGCAAAAAAACAACTTTTACTCAAAAACAATTAAATACAATAAATTCACTTTCAAAACTTATGAATGAAAATTTGGTGGATATTCAAAAAGTTATGAAAGAAATAATCATAAATGGCGCACTAGAAAACACAAGCCTTTTAACTAACATAGTTAAAAGGCTAGGTAAAATGACACGAATAAAAGTCAATGCAAAAAAATCAGTGATAGAAGACTCTGTATCAATGACGCAAAGAATAAATCGCTATCAATGTTTTTTAAATGTCATCAACTACTTTGAGCAAATAACAACAAACTTAACAGATATGCTTTTGAATATTTCAAGCCTTCGCCCACAAAATCAAACTCAATCGCAAAACGCTGAGATGACTGCATAAATTTTTTCGGCAAGTTTGATTCCGTCAACAGCGCTTGACACAATTCCACCTGCATATCCCGCGCCCTCACCACAAGGATAAATGCCTTTTGTGCTACTTTCAAATTTTTCATCTCGCTTTATTGTGATTGGACAACTACTTCTTGACTCAATGCCAATTAGCATATCACCATCACTTGCAAAATTATATTTCTTGCAAAGAATTTCAAGACCTTGCTTTAAACTATCGTAAACAAAGTCAGGTAAACAATTTTTCAGCTCAGCTAGTTTGTATTTTGGTAAATAACTGCATTTGCCAAAATTTTTTTTGCCATATAAAAAGCTTCCCACACTTTGAACAGGAGCGCCATAGCCTTCGCCACCGACTTCATAAGCTAGCCTTTCATACTTTTGTTGAAAGTAAATTCCCGCAAGTGGATGAGTTGAGCCATAGTCATTTTCTGTCACATTGACCAAAAGCGCAGAGTTTGAATACTCGTTATCACGGGCGAAGTTACTCATACCATTTGTGACAATTTCGCCTTCGTCACTGCTCGACGCCACAACACTACCACCAGGGCACATACAAAATGTGAAAACACTTCGGCCATTATCTAAGTGCACAACGAATTTATAGTCGGCAGTTGGTAAATTTTTGTCATAGTTTTTGCCATATTGCATTTCGTTCACTTTTTTCGCACTTTGTTCAATTCTTACGCCCATTGCAAAAGGTTTTTGGACAATATTTACTCCTTTGTCATACAAAAGTTCAAATGTGTCACGAGCACTGTGACCAAGGCACAAACACAAATAGTTAGTATCAATTTTTTTCTTTACCTCTGTTTTGACATTCAAAATCTCTATGCTTTGCAATTTATTTTGACGAACATCAATGTTGACAAGCTTTTCATTAAAAAACACTTCTCCGCCAAGAGATTTGATTTCTTCCCTAATATTTTTCACAACAAGTGGCAACTTGTCACTACCAATGTGTGGCTTGTTTATATATGTTATTTCTATTGGTGCACCATGAAGATAAAACTCATCAATAACACGCTTGCAATATTCGTTGTGCAAATTTGTATTTAGTTTGCCATCACTGAAAGTACCTGCCCCACCTTCACCAAACTGCACATTTGAATATTTGTTGAGTTTACCTTCTGACCAAAAAAGCTTGACATCTTTTTGTCTTGCTTCAATATCACCGCCCTGCTCAAAAACAATTGGTTTAAGGCCCATTCTTGCAAGTGCCAACGCACAAAACATACCGCTTGGTCCAAAGCCAATAACAACTGGCCTGATTTTTGAATTTATTTTTTTGTAATTTAATTTGTCGTAGGTCAAAACAATTTTTTCATCTAAGCTAACCAAAAATTGAATACAATAACATATATTTGATTTTTTCCTTGCGTCTAGTGAAAGCTTTATTATTTTATAATCTTTTATTTGATTTGTTTTTATTTTTAATTTTTTTGAAATTTCATTTAAAATATAATTATTATCGCAATTTATTGGAACATTATTTAATGTTATATTTATCATTTTTCACCTGCAATCATGGCACTAATAAACGCCCAAGAAAGATTATATCCACCACAAATACCGTCGACATCAACAACTTCGCCAACAAAATAAAGGTTTTTAATTTTCTTATATTCAAGGCTAGAGCTAAGGTCACTAAGTGCCACTCCTCCGCTTTTTACTTGATTATTCTCGTAATATCCCACAACATCAAAAGGCATATTTTTTATTATTTTTGCTAAATTATTTATTTCATTTTGCTCTAATTTATTTATTGGCATATTGCCGTCATAATTTAAACATTTTAATATATAATTATTTATTTTTTTATGAAATAATCCAGTCATAAATTCAGATAAATTATCAAAATTTAATTTAAGCCTATTACTTAACATTTTCACAACATTTTCAACACTAAATTTTGGCAATAAATCAATATATATTTTTGCATTAAAAT
>CALWTG010000036.1 GCA_944384385.1 uncultured Clostridia bacterium
TAAAAGAAAGGACAAGCTATGATGTCGAGATGATGCGTGAAGTGGGCTACACAAGTGGTATTGAAAACTATTCGCGCTATTTTGACGGAAGAAGCCCAGGCGAGCCACCTTTCACACTTATTGACTATTTTCCAAAGGGCTTTGTCACATTTATTGACGAAAGCCATATGACAATACCGCAAATTCGTGCGATGTATAATGGCGACAGGGCAAGAAAGACAAGTCTTGTTGAATACGGTTTCAGGCTTCCTTCTGCATACGACAATAGACCGCTTAAATTTGACGAGTTCGAGCAAAGGCTTGGTCAAGTGATGTTTGTTTCTGCAACGCCAGGACCTTATGAAAAAGAGCATGCAAGCGATGTTGTGGAACAGCTTATTCGTCCAACGGGCCTACTTGACCCATACATTGAAGTTAGAAAGACTGCAGGGCAGATTGAAGACATTATAAACGAGATAAAAAAAGTGGTTGCGAAAGGCAACAGAGTGCTAATCACAACACTTACAAAAAAAATGGCAGAAAATCTGACAGAGTTTTTGAGTGAGAGAAAAATAAAGGTTAGATATCTTCATAGCGAAATAGACACAATGGAGCGTATTGACATATTAAACGGGCTTCGCCGGGGTGATTTTGATGTACTCGTTGGCATCAATCTTCTTCGTGAGGGGCTTGACCTTCCAGAAGTTGAACTTGTTTGCATACTTGATGCCGACAAAGAGGGCTTCCTTAGAAGTGAGGGAGCACTCATTCAGACGATTGGTCGTGCAAGCAGAAATAGTGAGGGCAAGGTTATATTATATGCTGACCAAATGACCGACAGTATGAAGCGAGCCATTGACGAAACAATGCGTAGGCGAACAATTCAAAACCAGTACAATATTGAGCATCACATAACGCCAAAGACAATTAAAAAAGATATAAAAAATACGCTTGAGATAACCCAAGCGCCAAAAGATAGAAAGAAGAACAAAAAAGATGTTGCAAGCGAAATTGAAAGACTTAAAGGTCTTATGAATGTTGCAAGTAAGCAACTTGATTTTGAAACTGCAATAACACTTCGTGACGAGATTGCAAAACTAAGAAAGCAAAACGACATTAGATAAATATTACATTTCATTAGACAAGTCTTTGTCTTGATTTTTGTTTTTGTTTGACTTTTTTGGGTAATGTCCGTATTCTTCGTCATAATTGTCAAGTATTGTGTTTAGTGAATGGCCTGAGATGGCATAATTTGATAACACATCTTCAACTTCTTCATTTTTTGTTTTTTGTTTGTTATTTGTTTGTTTGTTTGTTGAAGTTGGCATCTCTAATGGTTTTTTATTTTGATATTTTTTATCATATTTTCTTTTATTTTTATTTGATTTTTTTGACAAATTAGTATTTTGGTTTTTATTTGATTTTAATAAATTTTCATTTAATGAATTGCTCTTTATTGTTTCATCGTCAATCATTCCATAGTATGGGTGGAAAGAAAAACTGTTTTGTTCATTAGTTAATGGTTTGTCAGCACCACTCATTATATACTTTATGAGTGGGCTTTCAACAACCTTGAAACTGTTTTGCAATTCATATTTTGCTGCATTATTCAAATTTTCTGTCTTTTTGTAATGTGTGTCTGTTCCATAGCTTGGGTACAAGTGCAATTCATCTACTATTACTTTTGTGAAATATTCAAACAGTAAATCTGAACTAGGTGATTGGTTTGCGTGTAAAAGACCATTTTTGAGCATAAAGTCTGTACATTCGTAACCATCGATTTTTATTCCTTGTTTTAAAAGCGCTTTATTTAATATTTGAAATCTTACAAGACCAAGTAAATCGCCTTTTATTGCTGTGCCATCTTCTTTCAAAATGTCTGCACTAGAAAACATAAATTTAGGGTCTTTTTTTAGTTTTTCATTTATCAGTGCCTTGGTACTTGCTGGCAAGTGCGAAATGTCAATTCCTTCAAAAAGTTTTGCGGGGAGCTGAGCTTGCTTTTTAAATTTCAATAGCTCTGGGTGAGCATAACAAAATACTGCACAATCTTTCAAAAGGTCATATACATCTTTTATGTCAATTCTGCCTAGCCCGTCTTCATTAAAAGATTTTGCAATATCTTGTCTTGGGGTAGGAGTGAAGTATCTATCGATCATTCTTGTTATTTTTGCATGTAGTTTCTTTTCGTTTCCGCCTTTTTTAACAGTTTCCAAAAGATAGTTTGCAGTGTCTTCTATAAAACTTTGTTTAAAATCTTCGATGTTGCCTTGCATGAGCGTGTTGGCATATGCTGTTTCTGGAATTTTTACTGAATATTTGACGCAAACTTTGTTGTAAGCTTTTTCAAATGATTTACTAAACAGGTCAGAGTCGGAGTACAATTTTTCTTCGGCAAGCTCTCCGCTGTCTAGTTTGATATAAGGTCTTAAAAATTGAGATATTGTTTGTTTTATTGACAATTCAAGTTTGTCGCTTGGCATATTGTCGTACTTACTAAGGTAAGATAAGGTGTCTTTTACAAACGATTTATAAAAGTCAACATAGCTATTTATTTGTAAACTATGTGAATATATCTTTAAAGGTATTGTCCTTTTAAAAGTTTTGCACAATTTGTTTCTTGCACAAAGTACGCGCTTTCCAAGTGAAAAAGTTTGATTGTTTAAAGTTATGCTTTTATGAGCGATTTTGGATATAAAATCCATCTTTTCAAAAAACTCTTCTTTTTTATTGCTTTTTGCATATGCCAAAAGGTGCATTTGCTTAAAGACATAACTTTCGGTATCAAAAAGTTCGCTTTGGTATGTTATTGCTTTACCAATGTCGGTACTAAGTTCAACGCCGGGGATAAGAACAACATTTTTGTATTTCTCAGGATCTTGCTTGATTTCTTCGTAAATTAGTTTTGCTCCAACGGTATTGTTGTGGTCAGTTAGTGAAAAAACAACTTTCGTGTTTAATTTTTTCGCCATTTTTTCATATGTGCTTAAAATATCAAGAGACTGCATTGTTGCTTTGTCTGGTTCGTCAGACTCTATTCCGTGCGTATGCAACCCGACTATATAATCGTCGTGCATAGCCGATTTAATATCAAAGTTACCCCCAAAATGATAATTATTTTTCATAGGTTTCCTTTCACTTTAAAGTTAACACACATTTTGATTTTTTGCAATACCAAATTATTTTATTTTTAAACTTTTTGTGCTATAATACATAGTATGGACGATTTTATAAAAGTACGCGGTGCACGTGAAAACAATTTAAAAAATATTGATGTTGACATACCAAGGAACAAGTTTGTTGTGTTTACTGGTGTGAGTGGAAGTGGCAAAAGTACGCTTGCTTTTGACACAATTTTTGCCGAGGGACAAAGAAGATATATTGAGTCGTTGTCGTCATATGCAAGGCAATTTTTGGGACAAACTCAAAAACCAGATGTTGACCAAATCACAGGGCTTAGTCCTGCCATTTCTATTGACCAAAAGACGACAAACCACAACCCTCGTTCAACAGTGGGGACAATAACTGAGATATATGACTATCTAAGACTTTTGTATTCAAGGATTGGTGTTCCTTATTGTCCTAACTGCAATAAACCAATAAAGAAGCAGACCATTGACCAAATTGTTGACAAAGTGATGACTTTAAGTGAGGGGACAAAGGTGATGGTTATGTCACCAGTTGTTAGAGCGAAAAAGGGTGCACAAGAAAAACTTTTTGAAAAACTCAAAAAGAGCGGATATGTCAGAGTTGAAGTCGATGATATAATTTACACTCTTGACGAAGAGATTAAACTAGACAAAAACAAAAAACATACAATTTATGTTGTTGTGGATAGGCTTGTTATAAAGCCAGAGGCAAGGCGCAGACTTTTTGAAAGTATTGAAAACGCAGTTAAACTTGGCGACGGTCTTTGCACAATTTCGCATGACGGCGAAAAAGTTCTTTATAGTACACTTTTTGCTTGTCCTGATTGTGGCTGGACACTTGAAGAGATAACACCAAGAATGTTTTCTTTTAACAACCCATATGGCGCTTGTCCAAACTGCACAGGTATTGGATACACAGAGGATATTGATGAAAGCCTTGTTTTAAAAAATTCACATATGTCCATACATGAAGGTGCATTCAAAGTCGCCGGTTGGAGTGGTGACAAAAGCACAATGGCAGGTATGTATTTTGACCTTTTGCATAAAAACTATGGTCTTGACCTTGATTGCCCAGTAAAAGACTTGCCAAAAGACAAACTTGACCTTGTCCTTTATGGCAACGGTGGCGAAAAGATGAGAATGGAGTATTCAAACGCCACTTCAAGTGGTAGTTTCAATGTTTCATTTGAAGGAATAATCAACAATTTAAGGCGTAGATACAAAGAGAGCACAAGCGAGTTTGTCAAATATGAAATTGGCAAACTTATGAAAGAAATGCCTTGCAGTGTTTGTCATGGGCAAAGGTTAAATCAGTCGGCACTCTCTGTCAAAATTGACGGCAAAAACATAATTGAAATGAGCAATATGAGTGTTGTCAACCTTTCAAAATACCTTGACGGTATTGTATTTGATAGCACTGAGCAAAAAATTAGTGAGCCAATTTTAAAAGAAATTAGGGCAAGACTAAACTTTTTGATTGATGTTGGACTTGGATATTTGACTTTGTCACGAAATGCCGAAACGCTTAGTGGTGGCGAAAGTCAAAGAATAAGACTTGCAACTCAGATAGGCAGTGGGCTTGTTGGCGTTTTGTATATTTTGGACGAGCCAAGCATTGGTCTTCATCAGCGAGATAATGACAAACTACTTGCGACGCTCAAACACCTTAAAGACCTTGGCAACACTTTGATTGTTGTTGAGCACGACGAGGACACAATAAGGAGCGCCGACTTTATTGTCGATGTTGGACCAAAGGCAGGTGTGCATGGTGGCCAAATTGTCGCAACGGGAACAGTTGATGACATCATGGCTTCAAAAGACTCAATAACGGGTATGTTTTTAAGTGGCAAAGAAAAAATTGAAGTGCCAACATCTAGGCGAAAACCAAGTGAGTTTTTGAAAATAGTTGGTGCAAAGCAAAATAACCTAAAAAACATAAATGTAGATATTCCACTTGGAGTATTCACTTGCATAACAGGAGTGAGTGGAAGCGGGAAAAGCAGTTTGATAAACGGCGTTTTGTATCCAAAACTTGCCAATGAATTAAATGGAGCTAGCCAAATTCTTGGCGACTTTAAAGAAATTAAAAACATCTCAAAACTTGACAAAGTCATAAACATTGACCAAGCGCCAATAGGAAGAACTCCACGCAGTAACCCTGCAACATACACGGGACTATGGACGCCAATTCGTGACCTTTTTGCAAAGACGCAAGATGCAAAAGCGCGTGGTTACACATCGGGAAGATTTAGCTTCAATGTCAAAGGCGGAAGATGTGAAGCGTGCGAAGGTGCAGGTGTCAAAGAGATAGAAATGTACTTTTTGCCAGACATAACAATACCTTGTGAGGTCTGCAAAGGCAAAAGATATAATCAAGAGACTTTGGAAGTTAAATACAAAGGCAAGAGCATTGCCGATGTGCTTGATATGACGGTTGAAGAAGCACTTTCATTTTTTGAAAATATCCCAAGCATATATTCAAAAGTCAAAGCACTTTATGATGTCGGTTTGTCATATATCAAACTTGGTCAGCCAGCAACAGAGCTTAGTGGTGGCGAAGCACAAAGAGTCAAACTTGCAACCGAACTTGCAAAGCGGTCAACGGGCAAGACTATATACATTTTGGACGAACCAACGACAGGTCTTTCAAGCTATGATGTAAAAAAACTTATTGCAATTTTGCAAAAACTAGTGCAAAATAATAATACAGTTGTGGTTATTGAACATAACCTAGACGTCATAAAGTGTGCTGACTACCTCATTGACCTTGGCCCAGAAGGTGGCGATGAGGGTGGACAAGTTGTTGCAACTGGAACGCCAGAAGAGGTTAGCAATGTCAAAGGCAGTTACACAGGAATTTATTTGAAAAAGGTTTTGTAGATGGAAAATTATTACAACATACTCGGCGTGGATAGACACGCCAGCCTTGAAGAAATAAAAAAGGCTTATGTTGAAAAGTTAAAAAAATATCATCCAGATATATACAAGGGCGATGAAAATTTTGCACAAGAAAAAACAGCCGAACTTAATGTGATATATCAAACTTTAAAAGACGAACAAAAAAGAAAGACATATGACATAAATATGTTTGGCGAAGAGAAGGTTGAAACTATAAAGACGCAAACAAATACACAAAGCACGCAAAAAGACCCTGGTATTTTTGCTGACCTTGTTAGACGCTTGAAGCGTGCTTTTGAAAGTGATGAAGAAATTAAATATAAACCCCATAAACCCAAAAAGACAAAAAAACAAAAACCAGTCACAAATAAGCAAACGACGAAACAAAATTCAAACATAACAACAACCCTAAGCGATGAAGAAAAACGTGAAAAAATAAGACTATATTCTATGCTTTTTATTGTGCTTGGAATTTTGGTCGCAATTATTGTTGTTTGTCTTGTTGCTTAAACAGTTGACAACATAAAAAATAATTTTTAAACTAAAAATATGGAAACATTATTTGAAACAGAGCAAAAGACAGAACTTAGCGAAAAGAAAAGTTGGATAGATGACGATGTTCTTGTAATCATCGTGCTTTACAAAAACTTTAATTTCGCTTCTTCTTTCACACCATATGATATGGATATATGTGGTAAAAAGATGTGGGAGTGGGTGGCACTAGCTGTCGGTGATTGTGAAGTCAAAACCACCGTTGCCACAAAAGAAAGTGATATTTTATCACTAATAAAGCCATACCTAAATCAAAAGCGCTACACGGCAGTTTTGTTTAGCGATACTCCACTTCTTTTAGGTACGACATTTAAAGAGATAATGGACTATTTTCGTATGCGTGGAGCAAATGCGTTAAGACTTCCACGAGGATATGTCTTTGACACAAATTATTTAAAATCCATAAACTCATTACTTAGCGATGCAGTGGTCAAATTTGGAACAAGTCATGATTTTTTTGAAGTTGACAATGAGCAAAAACTTTATGAGGTAAGGCAAATAATCAAAAATAGAATTTTGGACTTTCATATTGACAGTGGAGTAAATATCCTTGACAAAAATTCAACGCACATTGACGCCGATGTAATCATTTCCCCAGGGGCAGTTATTGCACAAAACAACACATTGACGGGCTTAACATACATAGGCAAAAATTGCAAACTTGAACCAAACAACATAATTCACGACAGCGTGATATCGGATAATTGCGTGGTTAAATGTTCATATATTGACCAAAGCAGAATTTCTGACAATATGATTGTTGGACCTTTTGAAAGCATAGTGGGGAAATCGAAATAATGAAAACATTACTTATTGTTGGCCTTGGGAATATTGGTAAGGAGTTTGAAAACACATATCATAATATAGGTTTTTGTGCAATTGATAAAGTTTGTGAAAAACTTGAAGATATGTTTACAAAGCACGAGTGCAAGGCGCTCACTTGCCACACTATTTACAAAAGATACAAAGTTATTTTGGCAAAGCCAGAAACATACATGAACTTGTCTGGGGTGGCAATTAAAGAGCTTATAAATAAATACAAAATTCCAACCGAAGATGTCTATGTTTTTTGCGATGATATTGACTTGCCTCTTGGCAAAATTCGTTTTCGTCATAATGGAAGTGGTGGAACGCACAACGGACTAAGAAACATTGTCGAAAACATTGGCGAAAATTTCAATAGAATTAGAATTGGAATTGGCAGAGACCCAAAGTTTAGAGATTTGGCAGATTTTGTGGTTTCAAAAATACCAGGGCAAAACAAACAAATTTTAGAAAAAAGTTGTGACGAAGCTTGCGAGCTACTATTTAATCAAATTGGAGAATAAACTTGCAAATTGACAGCGTTATAAAAAACATAAAGATGTTTAGTACGATAGGCGAGAGCATAAAAAATGGCTTTCGCCTATGTATTCGTGACGCGCAAATTGGCGAAAAGGCACTTGCACTATACTTTGCAAAGCGTGGTGTATGTGTGACAAGCGATGTTGTCGAACAGTCGGCGCTAAGAAGGGCACTAACAACACTTGGCAAAAAAGTTTCAGTTTTGTCATATGGAATGACATCTCCAATTTTTTCAACCCGGCACTCAAATGACGATATGCAAAACTTCATATCAAGCATACTAGATTTTCAGCAAAAAAAAACAGACTATCTTTTGATACTTGGTGAAACGCTTTTGCAAAGACTTCCAAGTGGACTTGGTGATAATTGTTTGTCTTTTAAAAAAAGCGAAAGCGTTGAACTTGAAAGTTTGGCAAAAAGTTTGGCAAGCATTGGCTACAAAAGACAAAATATGGTGTCAACAAAGGGCGACTTTTCAATAAGGGGAGATATTGTTGACATATTTTTAATAAATGAAGAAAATCCAACAAGAATAAACTTTTTCGGTGACGATATTGAAAGCATATATAATTTTGATATAGACACCACAAAAATAATTGCAGAAAAAGAGCAAATAAATATCTATCCTGCAACAATTTTTATTTCAAATAAAAATATACAAAATAAATTTAATGAACAAATAAAAAATATAAAAATAAATAATGAAAATTATTCAAAAATAAATGACATAAATTCATATTATTCAATGCAATTTCAAAGTGTTTTGGACGCTGGAGACAGTTTTATTTTGCCATTTTTTGACTTTGATAATAATATTTTAACATTATTAAAAAATGAAAATATATTTTTTGATGAACCAAAGAAAATATTTGATGAATTAAAGCTAATAAAAGCACAAAATATTGCATCAATAAATAAAATGATTGACGCTGGTGAACTGTGTCAAATTCACAAAGATTTTTATTTTGATTATGAAAATTTAAAATTAAATAAATATATTGCTTTTGATAATTTTTCAAATGTGAATTTTGACAAATATTATGACTTGCGAACAATAGGCACAAGAAAATATGTTTTTGATTTTAAAGCGCTTTTAAGAGATATAAGCATTTACAATTTATCTAAATACAAAACATATCTTTTTTGTGGCAGTAAAAGTGCACAATCAAATATTGGCGATTTTTTAATTTCAAATAATGTTGGTTATTCAAAAGATGTGAATGACGAAAAAGCCACTGTATTTTTGCTTGAAGATGAGCTTGAACACTCGGCAAGTTTTTTGAATGACAATGTCATTATGATAGCAACATCAGACCTCGTCAAGCGTGAGCGTGTTGACAAGAGCATAAAAAAGTCACACGCAACATACTTGCCAAAAGTTGGTGATTATTGCGTCCACGCAGTGCACGGGATAGGAAAGTGTATAGCAGCCGAAAAATTGAATTTAAACGGCTATGAAAAAGACTATTTCATTTTGGAGTACAAAAATGGCGATAAGTTGTATGTGCCAACTGAGCAGGCAGACCAAATAACTGCATATCTTGGCTCTGATAAAGTCCCAGTTCTTAATAAACTTGGTGGCAAAGAGTTTGCCAAAATAAAAGAAAGAGTCAAAAATAGTCTAAAACAACTTGCTATTGACCTTGTAAATTTGTATTCTCAGAGGCAAAAACTAAAAGGGTTTAAGTATGAATCAAACTATCTTTTTGATGAGTTTGAAAATGCTTTTAGTTATGACTTAACACCAGACCAGGCACAAGCGATTGATGACATAAAAAAAGATATGCTTGGTGGCAAACTTATGGATAGGCTTGTGTGTGGTGATGTTGGATATGGCAAAACTGAGGTTGCACTTCGTGGGGCATATCTTGCCGTTCTTAATGGTAAACAAGTTGCCTTTTTGTGTCCAACGACAATTCTTTCACAGCAACATTACACAACCGTCACAAAGCGTATGCAAGACTTTGGTTGCAAGGTGGAAGTGATAAACAGATTCAAGACACCATCAAGAGTGAAAGAAATTTTAAAAGCAACAAAAAATGGTGAGATTGATATACTTATTGGAACGCATAGGCTTCTTAGTGACGATGTTGGCTTTAAAGACCTAGGCTTGCTTATCTTGGACGAAGAGCATAGGTTTGG
>CALWTG010000037.1 GCA_944384385.1 uncultured Clostridia bacterium
AAGAAAAATGTTGTGCACACCAAAAGTGACAACATTAAAAATATTGCTAATCTTAATTTTATATTTCTCTTTTGTTTTTTCTTAGCCATTGACTTCTGGCTCCTCACGACTAAATTTTTCTTTAAACTTATTCTTTTGTGGCTTTTTGCTAAGAAGTGCCAATATCTCTGGCATTTTGTCTATGGTTTCTTTGTAACCTTCGTCCACCATATCCATCATACCCTCAGTCTTTGATGCAGAAAAACGCTTTGTTTCAGGACCTATCATAACATCGGCGCTAAGATATCCCCTAAGTGCCGTATTTTCCATAAGCACTCTTATTGAACACGAAACAACGTCGACAAGTTTTAAACTTTCAGTCCCATAAGTCCTATGTTTGTTGACATCAACACCAATGCAGTAGTCACAACCAAATCTCTTTGGCACGCTCGTTGGTATTGTGTTTTTAAGTCCACCATCGCAAAGATGATAATTTTCAAACACAACAGGTACAAACACCCCAGGCACACAACAGCTTCCAGCCACCGCTTTTGCAAGATTACCCTTTTTTATGATTATTTCTTTTGTTGATTTTATGTCGCACGCAACGCAGGCGTATGGCAGTGGCAAGTCCTCAATATTGATGTCTCCAAGCTGTGCGGTGAGAATATTTATTATTCCGTCAGTTTTTGATGGCATAAAAGGTATTTTGTTTGTGCGAATGTCATCTTCTTTTATATTTTTGGCTATCTTCATCATTTGGCTAAATGTGTAGCCTGCAGCATAAAATGCACCGATAATACTACCAGCACTTGTACCACAAATGAAGGCAAAATCACTTGCCTTTATTCCGTACTCTTCAAAAGCCTTGATGACGCCAAGGTGCGCAAAACCTCTTGCACCACCGCCACCAAACGCTATACCAACTTTTGCTCTTCTTTTTGAAAATATTTTGTTTATATCAAATTTCATAACTCACTCTTACAATATTATATTAGCACACACTGAACAAAAAACCAATATTTATTAAAAAAAACTCCACAAAATGTAATTTGTGAAGCAAAGTATATTTTCGTTAAAATTTTATTGTCTAAAACTATAAATTTCAACATTTGCTCACGCAAGAACATAAAAACGCTAAAAACAAGCCCTAAGCGAGGCTCGCAAAGTGAGACCAAAAAGATATGTACCAAAATGTGCTACGAAACACATCAAATAAAGAATATTACACAAACAAAAAACGCAAAATTATGTGGCAAAGACGAGGCTCGGCGTGTCTTGTCCACACAGGAGTTTAGTTACCTAAATGACTGTGTGGCTGACTCGCCAGAAACAAAGTATTTGCCCATAATTTTGCGTTTTTTATTCGAGGATGGCTTTTATCCTCCTAACCCCCGCACTGCAAGATTGCTCTTTAACAATTTTGAAGTGTCCAAGTTCACCAGTTGAGTTTGCATGTGGCCCACCACAAATTTCTTTTGAAAAGTCACCTATTCTATAAGTTTTGACTTTGTCGCCATATTTGTTTGAAAAGAGACCAATAAATCCTTGTTTTTTTGCTTCTTCAACTGTCATTTCTTCCATTACGACTGGAATATTTTGCTTTATTACATCATTGACCATATCTTCAATTTTTTGAAGTTCTTCTTTTGTGCAAGGTCTGTCAAGATTGAAATCAAAACGCAACCTTTCTGCCGTGATGTTGCTACCTTTTTGGTTGACATCAGGAGAAATAACCTTTTTTAGTGCTGCATGAAGAAGGTGTGTTGCAGTGTGAAGATGTGTTGTTGCTTCCTGATGGTCAGCAAGTCCGCAAGCAAATTTTTGCTCACTACCTGCACGAGAAATTTCTTGGTGTTTTTTAAACGCTTCTTTGTAGCCTTCGGTATCGACTTTGAGTCCTTGCTCTTTTGCAAGTTCAATAGTCATTTCAAGTGGAAAACCAAAGGTGTCAAAAAGGTGGAAAGCTGTTACACCATCAATGGTGTCTCCGCTCAATTTTTTCACAGTGCGCTCAAACTCTTTAAGTCCACCTTCAAGAGTACGCATAAACTTCTTGTATTCTTTTGTTATCTCTTCGTCAATTTTTTGACTATTCTGTTCAAGCTCTGGATAAACATCACGATATTTTTCAATATACTGCTTTGCAATCTCATTGAGCCCGCCTTCTTTAAGTCCGACAGTTCTTGCATGGCGAATTGCTCCGCGGAGAATTCTACGCAAAATATAACCTTGGTCAACATTGCTTGGCACAATTCCGTTTTGGTCACCAAGCATAAACACAGCTGTTCTTATATGGTCCAATATAACGCGAAAAGCCTTAGTCATTTTTTCGTCTTCGCCATACTTTATGCCCGTTAGTTCTTCTAGCTTCTTGCGTGCATTTTCAAAAAGGTCTGTGTCATAAACAGATTGTTCATTATTTAAAACGCAAAGTGTGCGTTCAAGCCCCATACCTGTATCGACATTGCGTTGCTTTAATGGTGAATAGCTTCCGTCAGCATTTTTGTTGTATGCCATAAAGACATCATTCCAAATCTCCAAAAAGGCCCCACATGAGCAAGCTGGAGAGCAGTCTTTCGAACATTTTTCTTTGACTTTTATAAACATTTCTGTATCTGTTCCACAAGGTCCTGTTGTTCCTGCTGGTCCCCAAAAGTTGTGCTCTCTTGGAAGAAAATATATATCTTCTTTATTGATTCCTGCTTTTTCCCAAAGCTGTGCACTTTCTTCATCGCGAGGCATCTTTTCGTCACCGCCAAAAACAGATACGGCAATTTTGTCTTTATCTATGCCAAGATAATCAGGGCTTGTCAAAAATTCATAGCTCCAAGCTATCATTTGCTCTTTAAAGTAGTCGCCAAGGCTCCAGTTACCAAGCATTTCAAAAAAAGTGCAGTGCGAAGAATCGCCCACATCGTCGATATCACCTGTTCTTATGCATTTTTGATAATCGGTTAGTCTTTTCCCTGCTGGGTGTTTTTGACCAAGAAGATATGGCACTAGTGGGTGCATACCTGCCGTTGTGAAAAGAACTGTTGGGTCATTTTCTGGAATTACTGATGCAGAAGGTATCTGCACATGTCCGCGGTCGACAAAAAACTTAATATACATCGACCTTAATTGTTCACTTGTTAAATGTTTCATACGTATATTTTACTCTTTAATTTTACTTTTTACAAATATTTTAATTATTTTTCAAAATAATCTTTGTTGCATTTTTTTGAAAAAGCGTTTGTGGCTTTTTCATCGTATTGTTGATTTATATATTTGATATTATCTTCAATAATTTTGTCAGCGAGTGATGTAACTTCATCTTCTTTTTCAAAGCATGGCAAAACTTTAGTTAATGCAATTTTTAACTTCGCAAGTGACACCGGTTTACTAAACTTGCAAAAATCTTCCGATAAGAACTCCGGCTTTTCATCAATCTGCTCTATCATTGAAGAATATTTTTGCTTCAATGCTTTATATTTTTTTGTGTAGTAACTAATTACATTTATGTTGTCATTTAAAGACTTTCTTAAATCGCTACTAAAATTCAATCCGTCATATGCAAAACTGTTCAAATTTTCATTTTTGCAAACGCTTTCAAGCATTCCCAATTTAACAAATTCATCTTCTTTGAAAAATTCTTCATTACTTTCTAGTTTGTATGGTCTATCCAAAATGTGCTTTAAGTCACTTAATGGCAACATAAAAGCTCTAAGTTTGTAATCTCGGTCAAAATTAGATGCTGTTTCTGAATCATTAGTCGGATCAAGATAGGAGTATGTATCTATACCATATTTTTTATCTTTAACATATGAAATCAGTGTTGCATGAAAATCACTATCACTCCATGAATCATACTTAGTTGTGTTGTTAAACACTTGTAAGTTTGGATTATTATATTTGTCAACAATGGCTTTGATTATATTACAATATCCTGTACACACAATGTATTTATCATTTAATGTGTAAAATGTTGAACGCGACATTGCCGGTGACATTTTTGAGCTTTCTTCTTTATAAACCCTTTTGGTCGCGAACAAATACGAAAATAATAATGTTTCAAAAGGAGATAAGTTGTGACTCTTAACTACTTTAACGATATTGTCGAGCTTTTTTATCGCTTCAATGGCTTGCTCTAATGAAATATAGTCTTCTTCATAATAATTTTCAGAAATCTCATATTTGTCTTCAAGAAATACATTTATACATTTTTTCTTTGAAAAAGTTTTTAACTTTGTCAAAGTTTTTAAATCAATGTTATAATTCTCTACAGCAAAAACAAAACTTATATCTACATTGTAATTGTTTGTTAACTTTATTGCATCATCATAAACATCGTCACAAATTGTAGCAATGTCGAATGGGCACCTAATATACAATTGCCTTTGATTTGAGGACTTTTTTAAATACTGTGGTAATTTTTGTAGGTCAAAAAAATCAACTACTAACTTCATACCTACTCCTTTGTTTTAGTTTAGCATAAATACGATTTTTGTCAATACTGAGTTCCCCAAACCACCATATGTTTTGCTTTTTTGCCACAAACTACGCATTTGTCGCCGTCACTAACCGGCTCATCTGTTATGCACCTTGATTTTATCCCGCCAATCTCTTTCATCTTTAACTCACAAGCTTCGTCTCCACACCAGTGTGCGTAAATAAAACCTGGTTTTGTTTTGATAATGTGTTCAACTTCGCGAATGTCGTCTGTTCTATAAGTTAGCATATCCCTTCTTTTTAATGCCCTGTCATATAGGTTATTTTGAATGTCTTGCATTAAATCTTTGACAGTTTTGACAATGTCACAGTCTTTGCTAACATTTATTTTTTCTCTTGTGTCACGCCTTGCAAGTGTAATTTGACCATTTGCCAAATCTCTTGCACCAATTTCTATTCTGACAGGAATACCATTGACTTCATGTTCTGCAAACTTGAAACCTGGAGAGCGGTCTGAGTCATCACAAAATGCAACTACGCCCGCATCATTTAAAAGTGTCAAATATTTTTGTGCAAGCGAAACAACTTCTTCATCGCTTCCAATAGGTACAATGACGACTTGTCTTGGCGCTATGTTTGGTGGGAGAACAAGTCCATTGTCATCGCTATGAACCATAATTAGTCCACCTATCATTCTTGTTGAACAGCCCCAAGATGTTTGATATGCGTATTCCCACTCATTTGCTTTATTCAAGAATTTTATATCATACGCCTTCGCAAACTTTTGACCAAAGTAGTGTGAAGTTGCACTTTGCAAAGTCACGCCATTATACATAAGTGCTTCAACGGTGTATGTGTATTCAGCACCTGCAAATTTTTCTTTTTCTGTCTTTTTGCCACAAATGACAGGAATTGCAAGATATTTTTCAAAGAAGTCTTTATAGACATTTAACATTCTAAGAGTTTCAGCTTCTGCCTCTTCTTTTGTCGCATGAACAGTGTGTCCTTCTTGCCACCAAAATTCACGAGTACGCAAAAATGGTCTTGTTTCTTTTTCCCAGCGCATAACACTGCACCATTGGTTATAAAGCTTTGGCAAATCTCTATATGATTTTACTTTTAAACTGTAATAGTCAGAAAAAAGCGTTTCACTTGTTGGACGAATAGCTAGTCTTTCGTCAAGAGTGTTTTGTCCGCCCACAGTCACCCAGGCACACTCAGGAGCAAAACCTTCAACAAGTTCACCTTCTTTTTTAAGTAAACTTTCTGGTATTAGCATTGGCATAGCAACATTTTGATGTCCAGTTTCCTTAAACATTTTGTCAAGCACACTTTTCATCTTTTCCCAAATTGCATAGCCGTTTGGCTCCATAATGACACAGCCTTTTGTGTTTGAATATTCAGCAAGCTTTGCACTTCTCACAATGTCTGTATACCATTTTGCAAAATCTTCATCGCGTGATGTAATCGCCTTGTTTTTCATAATTTCTCCTACATTTAATATTTACGCCTTAATATATCATTTTTTTTGTTTTTTGTAAACACAAAATAATGATATTGACGATTGCTCCACTTTTTAGTATGATATAAAATGTATGAAAAATATGAAAACAGCAAAATACTATACGCCAAAAGACAATAGCACTGTTGTGTGCCTAGATTTTTTAGACGAAAATTCGCTTGTCTTTGCCGGATATACCTTTTTTGTGTTAGATGACAATCAAGCATACAAAGAGATTGTAGACAAAATTCAAAATGACAATAAACAAAAACCTTTAACAATGAACGATGTGTGCAAAACAGTTCAAAACTATGTTCTTGATTATTTTGGAGTTGGAGCAACAAACCCAAACGGATATATTCAAAAGTATAGACTAGCAAATGACCGCAATGAGTATGTCACCCTTTCTTCATTAAAAAACACAAGACTTAGCCAGTGTATTGAAAGAAGTACTTTCGCCCATGATATATTTAAACAATTAAATATAAATTGTGCTCTTGTTGCATCAAATATAAATTTTGATGGTCAAGAAGAACTTCACAGCTTTAATGTTTTAAATATAAAAGACGAATACTATGTTTTTGACCTTATTTGCTCAAAAGTTTCAAACGACAAACAACTTCCAAGTCCAATTATGTGCAAACTTCCAAAAGAAATTGGTAAACAAATTTTCGAGCAAAAATTATTGCAAGACTTTAAAACACAAGACGTTGAGTTTATCACTCAAAGTGGTTACAAACACAAAATAAGATATGAGTTTATAAAGACCAAAACATTAGAAAACACATTATAAAAAATATCCGCAACAAGCGGATATTTTAATTTTATTATGGTCCCGTTGGGCCTGTTGGTCCAGTTGCTCCTGTTGGGCCTGTTGGTCCAATCGCACCTGTATCGCCAGTAGGACCAGTTGGACCCGTTGGACCCGTTGGACCTGTTGCTCCTGTGTCGCCAGTAGGACCTGTTGGACCTGTCGCTCCTGCATCCCCCGTTGGACCTGTTGGCCCTGTCGCTCCTGTTAAACCAATTGGACCTGTTGGTCCTGTTGCTCCTGTTGTTCCTGTTGTCCCTGAAGCACCTGTTGGACCAGTCGCACCCGTTGGCCCTGTTGCTCCAGCTGCACCTATTGCTCCTGTTGGACCAGTCACTCCCTGTGGAATTGTTAGGTTCAAGAAAAAGTTTGGTGCAGTCCCCGTTATGTCAGCAGTCGCTGTTGTTCCCGGAGCTCCTGTTAAAACAGTACCTATTGTGAATGTTGGTGTAACACTTGCACCAGTTGGGCCAGTCGCGCCGGTAGCTCCAGTTGCACCAGTTGGGCCGGTAGCTCCAGTTGGACCGGTCGCCCCAGTTGCACCTTGTATTCCTGTTAGACCTTGTATACCTTGTACGCCCTGTGGACCTTGTGCTCCTGTTGGACCTGTTGCTCCTGTTGGACCAGTCGCACCTGTTGGTCCGGTTGGTCCTGTTGCTCCTGTTGCCCCTGTGGATGGACCAGTTGGCCCCGTTGGACCCGTTGGACCTTGTGGACCACGTTGACTTCTCGTCACGGTGTTTGATACAAATATATTGTCACAACATGGCGACGGAGTTTTATTACAATTACATGGCATTTGTCCTTCTCCTTTTAATAGTATTCATTTCATTGTATGATTGCGTCGTAAATATTGTTAAATGATTTGTAAATGATTTTTTTTGTGATATCATAGCGGTATGAAAGTAAAGACAAAACAATGCAACAGCAAAATGTGTATAATATGCGGCATGGATAACCCCTGCAGTTTAAAAGCTCCTTTTTATGAAATGGAAGACAAAAGTGTCATGACAATATTTGAATTTAAAGACATTCATCAAAGTTATCCAGAGCGCACACATGGCGGAATGATTACTGCTATGCTTGATGAACTTGGACTTAGGAGTTTATGGCCTTTTGAAAACACATATGGCGTGACTATGGAGATAAAAACAAAATTTAGAAAACCTGTGCCATACAATCAAAAGTTAAAAGGCATTGGTAAAGTTATTTCTAATATGCCTAGGTTTGTGCAAAGTGAAGCAAAGATTATAGATTTTGAAGGTAATGTACTTGCCGAAGCAAACATCAAATATTTAAAATTACCACCCGACAAAATCGTTTCAAACAGTTGCCATACTGATGAGCATAACATTTTTGTGCCAGATGACACAAAAGAGATAAATTAGGTATTTACAATTATTGTATATTTAGTTTATAATATATCTAAGTTTAAAACATAAGGAGAAAGAAAATGAAAACAGTAAAATTTGTAAAAGTAGACAAAGACGCAATTATCCCTGACTATGCGCACAGCGGAGATGCTGGAATGGACTTATACAGCATTGAAGATTGCACAATCGAGCCTTTCACATTCAAAAAGGTTTCAACCGGGCTTTTGATGCAACTTCCAAAAGGCACAGAAGGTCAAGTAAGAAGCAAAAGCGGAATTGCACTTAAAAATGGAGTTTTTGTTCTCAACTCTCCTGGCACTGTTGATGAGAACTATCGTGGCGAAGTTGGCGTTATATTATACAACTTGTCAAAGCAAAACTTTGAAATCAAAAAAGGTCAAAAAATTGCACAACTTGTGATTAACAAAGTTTGTTATGCAAAAACAAAAGTTGTTGAAAGCTTGGACTCAACTTCTCGCGGAGAAGGTGGTTTTGGCTCAACAGGACTTGATAGAAATAGGAAATAAAATATGAATTTAGATGAATTGAATAGCAGTTACTCTGTACTCTACCCTTTTACTTATGGACGAAAAACAATATTAGTTTGTTGGGACGAAAAACAATTTAAATATTGCTATTTTGAGTCGAAAGACGATAAATTTACCCCAATAAAATCCAAAGCTTTGGATAGTTTTTTAACGCCATATACTAAACCAGAGGTTTTTCTTGAATCAGATGAAGATGGAAAAATAGATGATGCCTCAATTGAAAATCTCAAAAATGAAGTTTTTAAAAACATTATGTCTTTCTTGAATGGATGTGCTGAAGACACAATAAACAAAGCCAAGAAAAATTTTGAATCTTTAATTGTTAAATACGACGATTTGGAAAAAAATCCTAATGTGTCTGGTTTATATTTGCCATTAGAAAACAAAATACTTATAAAAAGAAATGTCAAAGCACCACTTTTTGCTCATGTACTCACCCACGAAATGCTTCATTGTGTATCTAATACCAATAGCCAAAAATTAGGTTTTAGATATTTTGAAACATTAAAATATTTAAACAGAACAAGTTTTTGTAAGTATTCACACACAATATTAAATGAAGCATTCACTGAATATTTTGCACAAAAAATAGAGCCAACAAATTTAAAATATTATGGTGTGCCTGTTGAAATGCTCAAATCTTTTATCTCATTTTGTGATGAAAAAACATTAAAACAATACTTCTTTGACTCAAATTTAAAAGGGTTTATAAATTATCTAACAGACAACTTTAAACAATCAACTGGCGAAATTACAAGATTGTCACTTCTTTTTGACGCTTGCCAAAAATGCTACGACGCAACATTAAATGCACGAAACAGTACATCGCTCCAAAATGCAAACTTTGAAGCAAGTACCATTGCACTTTGTAACTGCATAACCAAAATGGTTGTAGATAAGTACAAAACAGACAATACTTTAAAAATAGAAGATTTGTCATTTGACGATATTTTTAAAGATGAAACTCAAAAGCTTTTACTAGATTTCAAAATTGATATAAAAAAGATAAAATCTTTTTTCAAGTTTTATAAAAATCAAAAATATGTTAAATATAGTACAAGTCCATTGGACTTTCAATATTTTAGCAATAAGTTTATGGATTATTTTATAAATAACTTGCCTTTACCAATTACCTTCCCAGAAGAATTTAAATGCTTTGAAGTATATCAACAAGTATTGTCCCATACTACCGAGGTCAGAGATTCTTACAATCAAACATTCACTAAACAAAAAATGTTTAGAAGATTATTTAGTCCAGACTACAATTATCTCCCACAAAATGAAGATGATAAAGTAAATATCGTAATGCACTATATAGAAATAATGGATATG
>CALWTG010000038.1 GCA_944384385.1 uncultured Clostridia bacterium
ACGATTATGATATTGTACATATTGAATACGAAGGAGAAAAAAATATTGAAAATATAGACTTTAAAGACGCAAAAAAAGTCGCAATAATTGTTGGTAGTGAGGGCGGTTTTTCTGAGTCAGAGGCGAAAAAAATATTTGAAAAAAATGCCATCTCAATGGGACTTGGCAAAAGAATACTCCGCTGTGAAACGGCGGCGATTATGTCTGTTGGACTAATTAGCTACAAATTGGATAATTAAAATGAAAATAGCAGTTTTAACATTAGGATGCAAAGTAAATAAATACGAAAGCGAAAGCATGATTTTGACACTAAAAAAACAAGGTCATGAAGTTTTTTCACACCTTACTTTTGCTGATGTTTACATAATAAACACATGTGCAGTGACAAATGAAGCAGAGCGAAAAAGTCGTCAAATGGTGTCAAGGTGCTTGGCACTAAATAAAGACGCAAAAGTCTATATTTGTGGCTGTGCTTCACAAAACAACGCAAATCAATTTGAAAAACTCAAAAATGTTGTTTCAGTTGTTGGCAACGCAAACAAACCACAACTTGTGTATGACCTTGACGCCACAGGTACGCACATAGACAAATTGCCAACTGTATATGAAGACATATATCACGCATATCCAACGCAAGTTCGTGCATATGTTAAAATTCAAGACGGTTGCAACAACTTTTGTTCTTATTGTATAATACCTTATCTTAGGGGAAGAAGTCGTTCAAGAAACATTGTTTCGATACTTAATGAAATTGACGAACTTAGTAATCAAGTTAAAGAAGTTGTGCTTACGGGTATAGATGTTTCTGACTATAAAATTGACGGCGAAAAAGCACTTGACAAACTTGTTGAAAAACTTGCACCATACACCTTAAAGCTTCGTTTCAGACTTAGTTCACTTGAACAGGGCGTTGTTGATGAAAAACTTTTAATAGCATTAAAAAATTCTAATTTTTGTCCACATTTTCATCTTTCACTTCAAAGTGGGTGTGATAGCGTTCTTAAAAGAATGAACAGAAAATACACCACAAGGGATTATATAAAAACAGTAAAACTAATAAGAAAATATTTTTCAGATGCAAACATTTCAACAGATATTATTGTTGGTTTTGGTGGAGAAACAAAAAAAGAATTTAAAAAGACATTAAAATTCGCTAAAAAAATAAAATTTGCAAATATTCACATCTTCCCATATTCAGTCCGCGAGGGCACTGTGGCGCAAAAACAACACTATAATGAAGTGGATAAAAAAACGAAAAAAGCAAGAGAAAAAATACTTCAAAAATTAAATAAAAAATTAAATAAAAAATATATAAATAAATTCAAAAATAAAATATTAACAGTGCTTATTGAAGAAAAAATAGACGATTATTATGTTGGCTACACAGAAAATTATATTCGTTGTTATGTTAAAGATGCAAAAGTAAACCAGTTTGTCAAAGTGAAAATAAAAGGGCAATATAATGACGGTGCAGTCACTGAGAAAGTTTTGTAAAAGTGTTGACAACAAATTAAAATGTGTGTATAATTCATAGGAATTTAGAACTAAAAGTAGGTGAAAAAAGTGACAGTTGTCAAAGTTGGCGAGAACGAAAGCCTTGAAAGCGCAATTAAACGCTTCAAGAGAAAATGTCAAAAAGACGGCATAATTGGTGACATCAGAAAGAAAGAAGCTTACAAAAAGCCATCAGTTGCCAAGAAAGAAAAAAGAGAAGCAGCTCGTAAACGCGCACGTAAACGCGGCTAAATAAAAAGTAAAAGCATCCTAATAAAAAGGGTGTTTTTTTTGTCATTTTACAATCTAGTCATTCTAAGTCTTATTTTTTAGTCATTCTGAGCCGTCGTTAGTCATTCTGAGCCTTACCTTCTGTCTTTCTGAGCCGAAGGCGAAAAATCTCTAGTTTTCTTACTCTTTAAGATATCGTAGACATTTTTATTAAAATACTTGAAAAATTTGATTTTACTATATTTTTCGTTTATAATAATAATGTAAATTATGAAAATGTCAAAAAAACCTTACAAGATTCAGTTTTTTCCAAAAAAATTATCAAATTACTTGACATGGGGACAACTAAAATATAAGTAGCGTAGGGAGGGGTTTTGGTATATACAAAGTATAAAAGTTTCAAATCATTTTATTTTGTAGTGATGTACATAACCTTTATAGTTGTAAGTATAGTGTACACCGCCCAACTTTTTACAGTATATCATCCAAAACTCACCACATGGCAAGATGTAGCAAGTTATGATTTTTCACTTGTTGACCAAACATATGAAGATGGGACATTAACCAATACATATGGAATTTCAACACCAGAGCAACTAGCAGGAGTGTTTAGTATAGATGAATACACTCAGCAAAATATAGATAAAGCCAATGCAGTTTATGCAGATAACATTACCAGCATAGGTTCATCTAATGATGTCAAACAGATAAATAATGAATATGTGCTTTTAAATGACGTAAATATGTCGAGGAGAAGTTGGACACCAACAGCAAATTTCACGGGCACATTTAATGGAAACTACCATATTATACAAAATTTAAGCATTACAAGTTCAAGTCACGTTTATCTAGGAATGGTGCAAAGGCTAAGTGGAACAATAAAAAATTTGTTTTTAGAAGACATAACAGTAACTAATACCAACACCTCGGATATTGACCAAGGTGGAGCAGGAAGTGTTGCTGGGGAGTGTTATGGTGATATAAAAAATGTAACTGTAGTAAGTGGAACCGTCACTGGTCCAATAGAAACCGGAGGGAGAGAGGGAGATATTAAAGTTGGCGGAATAACTGGTGCATTAACTAATAATGGCAATATTATAAATTGTCATAATTATGCAACCGTAAGTAGAGGGAAGTCACTAGGTGGAATAATTGGGAGAATGTATAACGGACAAGTAGAACATTGCTACAATTATGGAAATATTTCAAATGGTGGCGCCAGCAAGTCTTATATAGGTGGCATTTGTGGATACACAACGGCAGCGATTTCATTATGTATGAATTATGGTGATGTTACAAGCACCTCAGATTCTAGTTGGGGAACAAATTCCGAAGTTTATGCAGGTGGAATAGTAGGATACACAGATAAATCTATTGACCAATGTGCAAATCGTGGCAATGTAGTGGCTGGAATGTCTTCTATATCTGCAACATACGCTGGGGGTATTGTGGGATATACCACAAATGATATTACCAATTGCTATAATAGGGGAGCGGTTACTTCGAGTGCAAATATTAACTCATTGACTAATATAATAAATAGACCTGAAAATAAGAAAAATGAAATTGAAAAAAAATATACTATAAATTCTAATACTAGTGGGTTTAATCTAAATGATACTGAAAGTAGTATGAAAAGTTACCTAAAAAGACTGAATACTTTTGATAATGCTATAACTGCGTTTTCGGATAACATAGGGATAGGTCTAGGGCATTATGTAAATGCGGGAAATAATACTTATAGTGTAAGTAGGCAATCTATATATGGTTCAAGCTCGGGTGCTTATTGTGTAGAGTATTTTTCTATGATGAGAGGTGATTATTCGATTTTGTCTGAAACAAAGAAAGCGTATGCAGGTGGCATTTCTGGATATAGTGAAAAAACAATAGAAAATTGCTATTCTATATCAAGTGTTGTTGGTGGGTACAAAATATGTTCAATAACAGTTCCAGTTTGGTTATTGATAATAAGTCCCAATGAAGCATATGATTATTCTTACAACTGGGATTATAAATTGAAACGTGAAGAATATTCTTATAATCTTGGTGAGTATTATCATGGTAACTTAAATGGAAATACTTCCACTATGTCAGGAAATTATAAAAATTGTGTGGCAACTCAAAATTCGACTTCCAATAATAATACAACATTAGGTTTGGTAAGACCTTCTGATTTTGACTTAATTGGAGACAACGTTAAAGTAAAGCTTACATCGAGCAACCAATTAACTAGTTCAGGCAGTGTTGCTGGCGAAAGACTATTTTTGTTTCCAACAATTATTTGGAATAAATCTTCAAATGTCGATAAATTTGGTAGGACTGCAAGGGTTGTAGAGGACCATGCTACAAGGTCTGTTTTGTGGTGGGAAGAAACTTATAGTGTTATAGCGTTTGATGCTCCAAAACAAAACCAAGTTATCTATGGAGGATTTGAGTTCTCTCGTACTAACGGAATCATCAGCGGGTTTAGATTTGCATATAACAATAAAGGATACTACGGTAATAGACTATTAAGTAACAATGGAGACAATGTGGATTATGATTTTTATTTTTGTGATTATTATGGGAATCCATCTTTAGATAAATTGAAAGATTATTTTACTATTATAGACCTTAACGATGTTTCATCTTCTATTAAAGACCTATCTGCATTTCCAACTGGCAACAGACAAGGTGGTACCAATATCGCAAATTTTAAAACGGACATAGTCTCCAAAGATGGCGGACCTGTATTTAAGGTTAATGCAAACATAAATGACGGATATCCATATCTTGCAAATCTTTATTGGTAATTATACTACTTTGCCAATTTAATAAGTATATCAACTATTTTCTCGGTTGCGTTTAGAGTGTCTTGCTTGCCTAAATTTTTTATAAGTTCATCTTTGTGTTTAAGTACATTGTCAATTTCGGTTATAAGTGTGTCACCATTCAAATTTTCTTGCAAAAGCACATGTGCGAGTTTTTTACTTTCAAGAAGTTTTGCATTTTCAACTTGGTCGCCTCTGCTCACCCCCTTTGGCAGGGGAATGAGTAGCATAGGTTTTAATATTGACATAAGTTCAAATATTGCATTGGCGCCACTTCTTGACACGCACACATCACACGCATCAAAAAAGTCACCGATGTTACTTGCAAACTTTAAAGCCAAGTAATTTTTTGATGTTTTTTCTTGTCCACTTTTTCCAACAATGTGAATAATGTTGTATTTTTTTGTTAGCTTTTCAATATTTTGTTGCACAACATCATTTATTGCCTTTGCGCCCAAGCTTCCACCAATAAAAAGAACGGTGTTTAGCGTGTCGTCGTGGTCAAATAAACGCATCACATTTTGTTTATTTCCGTATTTTATATCATCTCTAATTGGTATGCCCGTAACCACGCATTTTTTCTTGCCCGTTGCAGTTTTATCAAAGGCAGTGCACATAACTTTACAATATTTATATATTATTTTGTTTGCAAGCCCCATACTCAAATCACTTTCATGACTAACTACTGGAATTTTAAGTTTTTTGCCAGCGATGGCGACAGGGATAGAAACATATCCGCCTTTTGAAAATATGACAGACGGATTAAGTTTTTTTAATATTTTTTTGCACGCACAAATACTTTTAAAAAGTTTAAATGGTATGGACAATGTTTTTATAGATAATTTTCTATTAAATTTAGGCGTGTCAATTTCAAAAAATTCAATACCATATTGTTTGACAATATCTTTTTCCATACCGTTTGTGCCTATGTAATAGATTTTGTCAAAATGTTTTTTTAAATATGGCAAAAGTGCAATGTTTGGCATGATATGCCCAGCAGTGCCACCACCACAAAGAACAATAGATTTCATATACTCTCCCAGCATATTTTATGTATTTTATTTGCAATTTATTGCAAAAATATTAAAGTGAATAAAATTAAACTTTACTTTTTTTCAAAATTGTTTTATTCTAATAATGTAAAATTATTTAATTGAGGCAAATACATGGATAATTCTTCTTACGGTTCAAAAGATATAGTTGTTTTGGAAGGACTTGACGCAGTCAGACTTCGCCCTGGAATGTATATCGGAACAACTGGTCCAAAAGGTTTTCATCATCTTTTGTGGGAAATTGTGGATAACAGTATTGATGAAATTTCAAACGGCTATGGCGACACAATTACAATCACATTAAACACCGATGGCAGTGCAACCGTTTCAGATAATGGTCGTGGTATACCTGTGGATATGCACCCAACACTAAAAAAATCTGGTGTTGAAGTCGTGTTTACTCAGCTCCACGCAGGCGGAAAATTCAACAATAAAAATTATAGTTATTCAGGTGGACTTCACGGCGTTGGTGCATCGGTAACAAACGCACTCAGTGAATGGCTTAAAGTTGAAGTTGATAGAAACGGCAGGAGATATTTTATGGAATTTTCAAGCCGTGAAATAGATGGAAAACTTAAAAGCGGTGTGCCATTTGGCCCACTAAAAGATGTTGGCGCAACAACAAAGCAGGGAACAACGGTGACTTTTTTGCCAGACAAGCGTATGTTTGGAGACATCACGTTTTCTTTTGATGTAATTAACCGCCGTATTCGAGAACTTGCATTTTTGAATAAAGGTCTCAAAATTGAGCTTTATGACAAACGCACAGACAAAGATGTCAAATACCACTATGAAGGTGGAATAAAAGACTTTATTTCATATATTGACGAGGGAAAAACAAAACTATTTTCAACTCCAATGTATTTTTCTGCTGAAAGTGACATACTTAAACTTGAAGTCGCAGTTGAATACACAGATTCCTACACCGAAAATACATTTAGTTATGTAAATAACATACCGACCACCGAGGGCGGAACACACGAAACAGGGTTTAAGACTGCTTGGACAAAGGTGTTTAATGACTATGCTCGGTTATCGGGATTTTTAAAAGATAAAGACCAAAACTTTATTGGCGAAGATTTTCGTGAGGGTATATCTTGCGTTATTGCAGTGAAGATGCACAATGTGGAGTTTGAAGGTCAAACAAAGACAAAACTAGGAAACCCAGAGGCAAAGACAGAAGTTGAAAGGTTGACGACAATTGAGCTTAGCAAAATTTTGAAATCTAAAGATTTTGAAAAGATGGCAGATGTCGTGCTTGAAAAAGCCAAAGGAGCGGCCAAGACTCGTGAGGCAGCAAGGCGAGCAAAAGAGATATCTCGTGCAACGAAAAATGCCGACAACTTTAACCTTGTTGGCAAACTTGCAGCGTGCACTTCAAGAAAAGGCGAAAAGAGCGAACTTTTCATAGTCGAGGGTGATTCGGCAGGTGGTAGCGCAAAACAGGGCAGAGATAGAATGTTCCAAGCCATATTGCCACTCAAAGGTAAGCCACTAAACGCTGAAAAGAAGCGTATTGACCAAGTGCTTGCAAACGAAGAGATAAGGACAATAATAAGCGCACTTGAAACAGGCATTGGTGAAGATTATGACGCAAGCAATTTGAGATATCACAAAGTCATTATCTTGTCAGATGCCGACCAAGATGGTGCACACATTCGTGCAATACTTTTGACATTCTTTTTCAGATATATGCGTGATTTAATCACAGATGGTCATGTGTTTATTGGACTTCCACCACTTTACAAAGTTTACAAGAAAAACTATGAAGAATATGTTTATTCTGATTATGAACTTCCAGAAGCAATAAAACGTGCAGGAAAGGGCTATCAAATTCAGCGTTATAAAGGTCTTGGTGAAATGAACCCAGAACAACTTTGGGAAACCACTATGGATCCAAAAAAGCGTACACTTGTTGAAGTCACCATTGATGATGCGGCTGAGGCGGAAAAGATGGTCACAACTTGGATGGGTGACAATATTGAAGCAAGAAAGGCATACATTGCACTTCATGCCAACTTTAATAGAGAAGATAAATTTGGTGAACAATTTAGTTAGGAGACACTATGGACGATGAAGAAGATATTCCTCTCGTAGTGCCGGGTCAGATATGTTATGACGAACTAGAATATCCCGAGCCCCTAGAAGAGCAGTTGCCCGACGTTGTGCTTGACGGTCAAATTGGTATAAGCGAAATAAAAAGTGAGCAAATTAGTCAAAAGCCAAAAAACATAGATAAGCAAAAAGTAGAAAAAAAGCAAGCATCAGCATATGAGCAACATTCAAATCAAAAAGATGACATAGACAACACAAAAGATGATGTTTTGCAAGTCGAACATAATTACATAAAGGAAGATAATGTGAAAAAACACGAAGAAATAGAAAACAATAATTCAAACAGCGAAGGCACAAAAGGGCTAATATTTAAGTCACTTGAAGATGTTCTTCATGACTCTATGATTCCATACACAGAACATGTTGTTATGGATAGAGCTTTGCCACGCGTTGAAGACGGGCTTAAACCTGTTCAAAGAAGAATACTATATAGTATGCTCGAACTAGGACTTGAACCAGATAAGCCATACAG
The DNA here is from genome assembly GCA_944384385.1 of uncultured Clostridia bacterium. Lineage (GTDB taxonomy): Bacteria > Bacillota > Clostridia > Christensenellales > UBA1242 > UBA5893. Next base: position 8,175 of record CALWTG010000038.1, read on the forward strand.
AAAGTCGGCAAGAATTGTTGGTGATTGCATGGGTAAATATCACCCACATGGCGACAGCTCAGTTTATGACGCCATGGTTCGTATGGCACAACCATTTTCAATGAGCGAAGTCCTTGTTGATGGACATGGTAACTTTGGTTCGATTGACGGCGACAGTGCAGCTGCTATGCGTTACACAGAGGCCAGGCTTGCACCACTTGCAATGGAGCTATTGAGAGACATAGACAAAAATACAGTACATTTTTCTCTTAACTTTGATGACACGCTAAAAGAGCCAGATATGCTACCAGGAAGATTTCCAAACCTTTTGGTCAATGGTGCGTCTGGTATTGCCGTTGGTGTTGCAACAAACATTCCTCCACACAACTTTCAAGAGGTGTGTGACGGTGTAATTGCATACATCAATAAACCAACAATAAAGCTTGAAGAGATGATGCGCTATATAAAAGCACCAGATTTTCCAACAGGTGGTCAACTTATAGTTGGCGAAGATTTGGTCAATGCATACAGGACAGGAAAAGGCAAAGTCACAATTCGTGCGACTGTAAATATTGAAACAGACGGCGACAAGCAGTCAATAGTGATAACTTCACTACCATATCAGACAAATAAAGTTGCACTTTTACAAAAAATAGCACAGCTTAAAGAAGAAAATAAAGACAAGCTTTCAGCAATAAGTGAAATTCGCGATGAAAGTGATAAAAATGGTATGCGTGCAGTCATAAAGCTCAAAAAAGACGCAAATGCCAAGGCAATTTTGGACTATCTTTACAAGGCAACGGGTATGCAAACAACTTATGGTATAAATATGGTCGCAATAGCTGATGGTAAGCCAAAGCAAATGGGGCTTATGGAAATAATTTCTTACTATGTTGAATATCAGCGTGAAGTAATATTCAGACGCACAAAGTTTGAACTTGACCAGTGCAAAGATAGAGCGCACATCTTAGAAGGGCTTTTAATTGCTATTAAAAACATCGACCAAGTCGTTAAAATAATTAAGACGAGTAAGACAACTGCCGAAGCAAAACAACGCCTTCGTGACAAGTTTAATTTGAGTGAAAAGCAAGCACAGGCAATACTTGATATGCGACTTGCACGACTTGTTAACTTGGAAGTTGAAAAAATAGAAGAAGAACTTGCAGAACTTAAAAAGCGAATTGATGAATTAACAAAAATATATAATTCAAAGCGTCTTCAACTTGGAGTTGTGAAAGAAGAACTTACTCAAATTAAAAAGCAATACAAAAACCCAAGAAAGAGTTTAATAACAAATTCTGATGATGTGGTTTATGAAGAAGTTGATGAAAGCGAAACATTTGCAAAAGATGTTGTAGTTGCTGTGACGGCGAATAACACAATAAAAGCAATACCACAAAAGAACTATCAACTTGCACAAAAAGATATCACTGACACATCAACATTAAATGATGTCCACACCATAATTTTGAACGCAATCACAACTCAAAATGTCTTGGCTTTCACAAATTATGGTAATTGTTTCAAAATTCCAGTATCTAGCATTCAAGAAGCAAAGTGGCGTGACAAAGGCGAAACACTCCAAGCACT
>CALWTG010000039.1 GCA_944384385.1 uncultured Clostridia bacterium
GCAGGCGTCTGCCCCTATGCATCATCTTTCGATTTTGCAGAGACCTGTGTTTTTGATAAACAGTCGCTTGGGACATTTCGCTGCGGCCAACCCAAAAGAGTTGGCACCCCTTCTCCCGAAGTTACGGGGTCATTTTGCCGAGTTCCTTAACAATGGTTATCCCGTTCATCTTATGATTCTCTCATCGTCTACCTGTGTCGGTTTGCGGTACGGGCACCTAATGCCTACCTAGCAACTTTTCTCGCCAGCGTGAATTCACAGACTTCGTTACTAAATTTCACTCCCCGTCATCACCTAGGGCATGCACTAAACGTACTTCACTATTTAGTCCCCTCATGATTTGGACGCGAATTTCCATCATCGCGCATCTGCTATCCTTCTGTGTCATTGCATCGGCTCTTAGTCGACATTCGGTGGTACAGGAATATCTACCTGTTGGTCATCGCCTACGCCTTTCGGCCTGAGCTTAGATCCCGACTTACCCTGGGAGGACGGCCCTTCCCCAGGAAACCTTAGACTTTCGATGGTGTGGGTTCTCGCCACACTTTCGCTACTCATGCCGGCATTCTCTCTTGTTTGCAGTCCACAGTCCCTCACGATACTGCTTCAGCCCGCAAACATTGCTCCTCTACCGATTGTCCAAAAGGACAATCCCCAAACTTCGGTGTTATGTTTTAGCCCCGATAAATCTTCGGCGCATTGTCACTCGACCAGTGAGCTATTACGCACTCTTTAAATGAATGGCTGCTTCTAAGCCAACATCCTGGTTGTTTGAGCAATAACACATCCTTTACCACTTAACATAAACTTTGGGACCTTAGTTGTGGATCTCGGCTGTTTCCGTTTTGACAATGAAACTTATCTCACACTGTCTGACTCCTTGCGAACAATTGACTGGTATTCGAAGTTTGATAGGATTCGGTAACCGGTGAAGGTCCCTAGTCCATTCAGTGCTCTACCCCCAGCAATCTTTTAGCAAAGGCTAGCCCTAAAGCTATTTCGAGGAGAACCAGCTATATCCAGATTCGGTTGGAATTTCTCCCCTATCCACAAGTCATCACCGACTATTTCAACAGGCGTGTGTTCGGACCTCCGCGGTGTGTTACCACCGTTTCATCCTGCTCATGGATAGATCATCTGGTTTCGGGTCTACGCTATGCAACTGTCGCCATTTTCAGACTCGGTTTCCCTTCGGCTCCGTGACTTAATCACTTAACCTCGCTACACCACGTAACTCGCCGGCCCGTTCTACAAAAAGTACGATATCGCAGGGGGACAAGCCCGCGCTGCTTTATCTGCTTGTAAACATACGGTTTCAGGTTCTCTTTCACTCCCCTCCCGGGGTTCTTTTCACCTTTCCCTCACGGTACTATACGCTATCGGTCACTAGGTCGTATTTAGGCTTAGGAGATGGTCCTCCCACATTCACACCGGGTTACACGTGCCCTGTGCTACTCTGGATACACCCATGCCTTGTTCGGTTTCGGTTACGGGACTATTACCCTGTTTCGTACAACTTTCCAGAAGTCTTCACCTACCAAACTCGGTCAATTACGGTGTCCTAACCCCAAGGATATTACTACCCTTGGTTTGGCCTCTTGCAATTTCGCTCGCCACTACTTTCGCAATCGTTGATTTACTTTCTTTTCCTCCAGGTACTTAGATGTTTCAGTTCCCTGGGTTCCCCTCATACCACTATGAATTCGTGAGTATGATACTACCAGATTAACGGTAGTGTGTTGCCACATTCGGAAATCTGCGGATCACAGTTTATGTGCAACTACCCGCAGCTTATCGCAGCTTGTCACGTCCTTCGTCGGCGCCTAGTGCCAAGGCATCCACCATATGCTCATTGTAGCTTAATCTAATCAAGGTATATACGATTGATTCTCAGCATTTTTGCTTTGTTAAATCTACTCAACGCAAATTGTAATTGTTTTATGCATATTACATTTTACTCGTAATTATTAATTACTGATATTTGATCTAAAATTATGCAGTTGTCAAGGTACTGAGTGGAGAACAAACTCTCCACATTGCATCTCCTTTCTGAGTTGCAACACCGCAATATTAACACAATTAAAAAAGGCATGTCAACATCTTTTTCAAAAAAATTCAATATTTTTTCACTTTTTTTGCACTTTTTTTGACTTTTTGTAAACACCCGGTGCGTAGTATGGTGTTTTGGTCTATTTTTGATACTTTGTTGGTTAAAAATCTTTTCTAAAATCTATAAATTTTTTCAATTTCGCGCCACAAAAAATAAAAAACGCAAACTTTTTTGCTTGCGTCTTTTTGAATATTTTCAACTTTTCGAAATTAAATAAAGCAACTAACGATAGCAATTATTGCAAGGTAGATTGAAAAGATGTAATACTTTTTTGTCTTTGCAAACCTTTTCATAATTTTGATTGCAAAAATACCACACAAAAAAGCCAAAACAATGGAGATGATTAAACTAGGTACAGAGCCGGTAAAAATAACAGAGCTATTTTTCACACAATCATATACTTCATACACAAGTGACAAAAGTATTATTGGTATGCTTAGTATAAAAGAATAAGACGTCGCCTCGTCGCTACCAAGTCCAAGCATTGTTCCCGCAAAAATTGTTGAACCACTTCTTGATATCCCCGGAAGTACTGCCACGCCTTGCATAAGCCCTATACCTGTCGCCTTTAAGTAAGTCATGCCACAATACATCTTTTGGTTTTGCGTTTTAAAGTATGTGAGCATCAAAAGTATTGCGGTGACCATAAAGCACACTGGCAAAAGTCCACCACCAAAAGCGTTTAAGAAAAAACTTTTAAAAGCCAAGAACACAATGCCCGTAAAGAATGTCGAAACAACTAAAAATCTTACTTTTTTTTGTAGTGGGTGACGAATAAGGTCAAAAATTTCTTTTCTATATAATATAACAACAGAAAAAAGTGTTGCGATGTGTAGCATAATTGACACAAAAATAAAGTTGCCCGTTTCAACTCCAAATATTTTATCTAAAAGCACAAGATGCCCACTTGACGAAACTGGCAAAAATTCGGTTAAGCCTTGCACAATGCCAAGAAAAATAAAATACACTAGTTCCATATGCCTAGTGTATGTTTTTTAATATTTTTTTATTACGCCTTGATGTTCACAATTTCCACAAAGTAACTAAATTCGGGGCTTACGACAACTTTTGCCCTGTCGCCCACCTTTTTACCAAAAATGGCCTGCGCAAAAGGAGATTTAACGCTCACCTTTCCATTTTGTGCATCTTGCGAAATTGTTGTCACAATTTGGTATGTCATCTCTTTCCCGCCGTCAAGACGAACTGTAACGGTGCTTCCAAGTCCCACTATATCACTTCTTGTGCTGTGCTCAACAATCTTTGCAGTTTTTATCATATTTTCAAGATAAGTAATTCTAGATTCATTTCTGCCCTTTGCACGCTTGGTTTCGTGGAGCTCTGAATTTTCAGAAAAGTCGCCGAGTTCTTTCGCCGCCATTATTTTTTCATGAAGGTCAGCTCTTACCACTGTTTTTCGATAGTCGATTTCTTTTTGCATATTTTCGATATCTTGTTTTGTTAGTTCATCGTACATATTTTCACCTATTTTAAGTACTTTTCCAAATACTTTCCGTACTCTGTCTTTTTCAGCGTTTCATAGTTTTGCTGTAACTTTTGCTTTGAGATGTATCCGCACTTGTATGCAATTTCGTCCAAGTGTCCGATTTGGTGCTTGGTCTTTTTTATCATCTTTCTAACATACTTACTTGCAACAAACAGCGATTCGCTGTTGCCGGCGTCAAGCCAATAATTTTTCTTGCTAAGTTTGACAAGTTTAAGATTTCCTTGCTTTAAGTACATATTGTTTAGGTCGGTCACCTCATATTCCCCCCTTTTTGAGAGTGGACACTTAAAGGCATAGTCAAGACAATTTTCATCATAGACATATATGCCCGTAACCGCCATATTGCTTGGTGGGTCTTTTGGCTTTTCAATGAGATTTGTAACCTTCCCGTTTTTGTCAAACTCTGCCACACCAAATGCCCTAGGATTTTTGACAGGATAGCCAAACACATAAGCGCCCGCGCCGCAACTTACTGCCTTTTTTAGCTCTTTTTCAAACTGCTCGCCATAAAAGAAGTTGTCACCAAGAACAAAGCACACCTTTTGCCCACGCACAAAATCTTGTGCAACTTTGAATGAGCCAACAGTGCCCATGGGCTTGTGGTCAACAAAATACTGAAGACTTATGCCAAAGTCACTGCCGTCACCAAGTTGCTTTTGATAAAGTTCGAAGTTGTCTTCATTTGTTATAATTGCAATTTCTTTGATACCCGCCTTCATAAGCATAGAGATTGGATAGTAAATAAGCGGTTTGTCATAAAGTGGCAAAAGTTGTTTTGACAATACTTTTGTTGATGGGAAAAGTCTTGTGCTCTTGCCCGCACATGCAATTAAACCTCGCATAATTATCTCCTTTTTTCAATTTCATTTTTAAGAAGTGAAACAAAATCATTAAGTGCAAACTCAACAGTGTTCGCTTGCCCACGCTTTCTTACTGACACAACATTTTTTTGTATCTCATTTTCACCCATTATAATAACATATGGTACTTTTTGAGAAATAGCACTTCTTAGTTTGTAGCCAAGTTTTTCATTGCGTCTGTCTAGTTCCGCTCTGACGCCAGCATCTTTCAATGTCTTTTCAATTCCTTCGCATTGCGCTAAGAACTTTTCGCTTACTGGCACTATTTCAACTTGAACAGGACTTAGCTAAGTAGGAAAAGCACCTGCATAGTTTTCAGTTATGATACCCAAAAATCTATCTATTGAGCCATAAATAACACGGTGAAGCATAAGTGGTTCTTTTCTTTCGCCGTCTTCGTCAACATAGTCGATGCCAAAACGCTTTGGAAGTTGCATATCAAGTTGGATAGTTCCGCATTGCCATGTTCTGCCTATGGCGTCTTTGATGTGGATATCTATCTTTGGCCCATAGAACGCACCATCGCCTTCATTGATAACATAACTTTTGCCGATGTGCTCTAACGCACTTTTTAAACTGCTCTCTGCAAACTCCCAATCTTTTATATCACCGATGTGGCTTTCTGGCATTGTTGAAAGTTCAAGGTGATATGTCAAGCCAAATGTTGCATACATCTCGTCAACAATAGACAATATGTTTTTGACTTCTTGTTCAAGTTGGTCGGCTTTTAAGAATATGTGTGCATCATCTTGTGTGAAGCATCTAACACGGAAAAGCCCGTGAAGTGTACCACTCGCCTCTTGACGATGGACTTTTCCAAGCTCTGCAACACGAAGAGGAAAATCTTTGTATGAGTGCAAGTTTTCTTTGTAATATACAAGTCCGCCTGGGCAGTTCATTGGCTTTATTGCAAAGTCGTCATCTTCAACTTTGAAAGTGTACATATTGTTTTGGTAGTGGTCCCAGTGTCCCGAAATCTCCCAAAGTTTTCTATTCATTGCCATAGGAGTTTCAATTTCAAGATAACCCGCTCTTTGATGAACTTCACGCCAATACTTTATGAGTTCGTTTTTGATTATAACGCCTTTTGGCATATAAAATGGCATACCTGGAGCATAGTCAGACAAAAAGAATAGTCCTAGTTCTTTGCCGAGCTTTCTGTGGTCACGCTTTTCTGCCTCTTCAAGCATTTTAATATAGTCTTTTAGTTCTTGTTTGTCTAAAAAGCCATAGACATAGATTCTTTGCATCATCTTGTTCTTTTCGCTACCACGCCAATATGCCCCTGAAACTCTGTTTATCTTGAAAGCAAAACTTCTCAAAACTTTTGTGTTTTCAACATGAGGCCCTTTGCATAGGTCGACAAATAAATCTCCAAGACTGTAAATAGAAATTTCACTGTCTTGTGGCAAATCGTTAATAAGCTCAACTTTGTATGGTTGGTCCTTAAACATTGCAAGTGCTTCGTCTTTTGAAATAACCTTTTTGGTCATATCAAGATTTTGTGAGATAATTTCATGCATCTTCTGTTCTATCTTGTCAAAATCTTCTGGTGTGAGATTGTGCTCCATATCAAAGTCATAATAAAAGCCATTGTCAATAGCAGGTCCAATACCAAACTTGACATCTTCACCAAAAATACTCTTGACAGCAGCTGCAAGCACATGCGACATCGTGTGTCTTGACCTGTACTCTAAATCTTTTCTTTCTTCGTTTTCCATAAATTCTCCTTTTAAATAAAAAAAGTCCATTAGAGTTAAACTCTAAGGACGCAAAAACCTTTCGCGCGGTTCCACCTTAGTTACAAACAAAAGTTTGTCAACTTGTTTTGTGGCGTTGGTGCCACAAGCCCTTATCCAAAAAAGTGGTACAATATTAAATCTTTTCAGGCGAATTTCAGCCACGTTCGCCATTCTCTACGAAAAGTAGTTTAAATTGCGTGTCTTTCTTATAGATAAATTACACACAAATTATACAACAAAAATAAGTTTTGTCAAATATTTTTACTCATTTTCGTCAACATCTTCGCTGTCATCATCTGTTTCAATTATAACATCAGGCTCAATCGCCGTCGTTTTCTCTTTATCCCCAATTTCGCCCGTGCGCTCAAAATAAAACATAAGCACAAAGCCCAAAATATATAGCGCTAGTTCGACAAATACACCTGCGCCAAAAACAAGACCTTTGTTTGCCAAAATTGTGAACCACAAAAATAGCATTTCAAGAACTAAGCACAAAATTGTGACAATAGTTGCAAGCTTAATCAAAATGTACGATGTGACCTTTCTAAAAGTCACCTCAAACTTCACAAGTTTAAACGCACTCAAAATTTCAAGAAGTGCTACCACCAAAATAAACGCAATAAGAATAAACACAATTACATGAAAAATTTGTGCAAGCACTCCCCATGCACCCAAACCTGTCACATCTGCAAGAGTAAAACCGTTAACGCCCGATATGTTTGGCACAACAAGGTATGCAAAAAACATACACAAAATCGAAATAATCGAAACAGTTAGTGCAACGACAAAAGGCAATTTTTGTTTTAAAGATTTCATATAACTACTCCATTTTTATTATACAACATTATTTTTTATTTACCAATAGAAAAAAGGCACATTAAACATGAGTATATATGACAAAAACGCACATCTTGTGAACTTTTTTGTTGACAAAACGCCAATAGTTTGATACTCTTACATAGCATGGCCTTATGGTCAAGGGGTTAAGACGCCACCCTCTCAAGGTGGAATCACGAGTTCGAATCTCGTTAAGGCTACCAAAATTATTAAATTTGACTATTCAGATTTTTGAATAGTCTTTTTTTTTGCTATAACTTGCTAAAATAACTTTTTCTTTTATATAATAAGAAAAAGGAAATATATGACGACCAAAATTTTAACACGAATAACTTTGTCTATCTTTATAGTCTTTTTAATAGTAATGATATCTCTTTTGATGTTTTGGCCTAAAAACCTTGAAAACTATTATCAAGATATTGACTACACACCAACAAACAGCCTTGTTCAGAACCCAGACCAAGGATTTTATAGAACTGTGTTTATAAGACTTGAAGATGACGGTGGAACTTTCACCCCTGCTCTTTACGACGACTTTCAAATGTATCATTTGAGAATTGACATATCACAGCTATCACCACAGATTTCTTCGCAAGCACAAAGAACGCTTGACAGTGCCTTAAAGTTTTATTTTGACAATCAAAAAAATGTCATGCTTAGATTTAGTTATGACAGTTACTTTGAAGGAAGCATTAACGCCGAACCACAAATGGATACAATAATTTCACACATAAAACAACTTGCTGACATAATAAACGAAAACTTTTTGGTGGTGACAGCCGTAGAAGCGGGCATGATTGGCCCCTGGGGAGAAATGCATTCAAGTGACATTGCAACCCCAAAGAACATAAACGCAGTCATCGACGCATGGCTTGAATATGCACCAAACACCAACATACTTGTTCGCACTCCAAAAATGATTTATGACTACCTTGACATAAGTTATGAAGATATAACAACATATGATTTTGTTGCAGATGAAAAAACATCAAGACTTGGCTTGTTTAACGACGCCTTTTTGTCGACAGATAGCGACATGGGTACATACACAAATAGGCAAAGTGATATTGAGTGGATACAAAACAACATAAAATCGTCGGCATATGGTGGTGAAGTTTTGTCTTCTGAAATTGGACTAAACGACTTCCCTGCCTGTCTTGACGAGATGTATGCGCTTAATTTGTCATATTTAAACTATGAATATGACGAAAAAGTCATATCTTTATGGCAAAACACAAACTATGAAGACACGACGGCATACGACTACATCGCATCACACCTTGGATTTAGATTGACGCTTTCAAACTCCGTCTTTCGCTACAACTCGGAATTTAAAAAACTTGAAATTAATTTGACAATACAAAACGACGGCTTTTCAAACTTTGTCCGTGAAAAAGATATTGTAATAATTTTTGTTGACGAAAGTGGCAATGAGTATGAATATGTTTGTGGAAAATATAACGGCGAAAAAAAGTTGCACCTTAGTTTGACAAAGTTGCCTCAAAAACAAAATTACACTGTTTATATCTCGCTTTGTAATAAAGTAAACGACGATAAATATTATGAAATAGCTTTTGCCAACACTTCACTTTACAATAAAGACCTTTGCGCAAATATGATTGGTCGCATTGAATTTTAATTTTAATCAAAATAATGCTCTTCATACATAAAGTTGCAAATGTTGTGGCTATTTATGCCATGCTTCCTTGCGTAATTGTAAACACTTAGCACATCAAAATTTTTCTCGTTAAAAATATAAAAAACAACACATTGACAATTATTTATTACTACCTCACCAATACATTCAACCAGCGTCTTCAAAATTCTTGATTTTTTGGTTATATCATCAATCAAATTTATTTTTGAGTAATTTTTTATTATATTATAATAATGTTCCATTTTTATCTTTGCGTTGTCCTTCGCAAACTGTTTGACCACTTCATCGGCAATTTTGGTGAAATTGTCGTTAAGAAAAAAACAAAAAGTGTTATAGCCCTCATCAATCAATTGTTTAACAAATTTTTGTAAAGCGCTCTTTGTCTTGTCTTTGTATTTAACGCTTTTGCTCCCGTAAAATAAGCATACTTTTTCTTCACTCATAGTATGATAATAGCACCTTTGAGATAATCAATCAACCATTTTTAAACAAAAAAAATACAAAATCAGACATTGTATGATTGACTATGATACATTTTTGTATTGTTTTGGTCGCTAGGTGTCGCAATAAAAATACCATAATAGGTTAAACTAAAAATAGAAAATAGGTGACCATTATGAGTAAAAAAATTACATATGACGACATAATAAATAGAATTGGGTTTTTTAGAAATAACGCAAATTTGTCAGCGAGAGAAACGAGTTTGCGACTTGGATACAGCGAACAGTTTATGAAACGAATAGAAAACAAAAGTGTTGAACTTAAAGTGAGAACGCTTTTGGAGTTTTGTGACCTTGTTGACATATCAATTTTAGACTTTTTCTATTTAGGCAAAGACTTCAACAAAGATGACAAAAATGTGTTAGAACTTTATCATTCTCTATCAAGTGAAAACAAACAAATAGTTTTGGACCTTATGAAAAAGTTGAAATAAAGACAATAAAAAATACCGTGAATTTCTCACGGTATTTTTTCAAACTGCAAAGCAATGTTCTTATATTTTGCTTTGTAGCAAAAACAAAGTAT
>CALWTG010000040.1 GCA_944384385.1 uncultured Clostridia bacterium
GATTTGATATGTGTATTCATACAACTCTTGTTTATTTTGCACAGTAGTTAATGCGTGATAATCTGCAATAAAATAATAGCACTCATATTCACTATTTTTGCTAAGGTCAATGGCAGGTTTAATCGCACCAAAATAATTTCCAAGGTGTGCAATGCCCGTGGGTTTAATTCCAGTAAGTACTTTTTTCATCATAACTCCTTGAAAGTCTATACATCTTTGTATACATATTTTTTACAAAAATGTCAAGTTATTCAACAGATTTAAGAGATGCGTTCATATCTGTTTTAGTTATTTTGTGTCTAAGCATAAGCGTTGATAAAAATGTAAAGAATATTGTCGCAATAGGGGCCAAAATGTATGACCACCAATTGACGCTTGAAAGTGCTCCAAACGAAATGTAGTCAAACAAGAAATACAAAAAACCCACACCAAGTGGCACACCTAAAATTGCTGCGATTATGCTGATAATATATATTTCACGGAAAATATACCCCGTCACTTCTCTATTCGTGTAGCCAAGTACCATGAGTGTTGCAATTTCTCGCCTTCTCTCGCTTATGTTGATGTTTGAAAGATTGTATATCACAAGTGCACACAAAAGTGCTGCAAACACTATCAAAAATACGGATATATATTCTATTGAGCCAAGTTCGCTTTGTGCTATGGCACAATCTAAAAGCCCAAGCCCTGCAAAAACAAGTATTGTTGAACCAATAATTGATATAAGTGTCATAAAAAACCTGCTTCTAAATAGAAAAACATTTCTGAAACTTGACTTATATTTAAAACTTAGCCTATTCCAAATGAATGGTATTTTTTCAAGCAAAGTCCTTCGCCCTGCCGGTGGCGCTTTTGGTAATAATAATGTCGCCGGCTTATTTTTTGTTATATTAAGCCCTGTAAATAGTGTGACAAAGAAATCAACCAAAATGTACGCACACGCAATCATCACAAAATTTAAAAATGTCGCCGTTTCAATGCTTGGTGGCATAACATATTGTATTTCGAATGTGCTATAAAGAATGTTCGTGAGACCTGTTGCGACACCAAATGCAAGTAGTGACCCTATGATTGTCGCCAAAGTGATGAACAAAAGGTATTTGCTGAGTATTCTTAAACTTGAATATCCAAGTGTTTTTAAACAAGCAATTTGTGAACGCTCTTCATCAAAAAGTCTTGTCATACTTGAATAAACAACCAAAATAGTCACCAGCATAAAGAACACTGAAAAGATTACGCCAATCATACCCACTTTTTTTGCATACTCATTTAGCGAATATAGTCCATAGTTTTGATAAAGTGTGAGAGGTGTGACGCTTGTACTTTCAAGCATATTAAGCTTTGCGTCAATATAATCTTTGTAATCACCTGAATAACTGTCAAAAAGTGTTCTGTCTTCAATTTTTATATAAATATCTGTGTTTGGTAGTGGCAGTATTGTATTATTAGACATATAAATCACATAATCAATAGAGCGGTCAGGATAAGTTGTGCTTGGCTCTTTGTATTTATTTATGAGAAGTGGATTTTGAACAATTCCACTAACGGTGAAATTTTGCTTGAAACCAAACAAATCTATTTCAACATTATCGCCGATTTTATAGCTACTTAGATTATCTTTCTTTTGTTCAACGACGATTTCACTTGCACTTTTTGGGTATTCTCCTTCCAATAGTTCAAGCTTGTTAATTTGCGAGTTTTCAATATCATATTTATATATTCTGTAAATTTTGCCGTTTATTTCAACATCGAGATTAAACAGTGGCATAACATTGTCTTCACCAAAATCAAGTTTGTAACTTGCAATTTCATCATCAGTGAAATTACCGCTATTGCTTTTCAAGATAAAGTCAGGAATGCTTTGCTCTTGATAATATTGTGTAAGCGAGCTTTGAATTTTACTCTGACTTTCACCAATACCCGACATAAAACTCACGCTTATAAAAATCATAGCAATAAGCGTCAAAAACCTTGTTATTTGACTTTTAAAAAGTCTGAAAGTTGTTTTGTCGTACTTTTTCATTACCACTCAATCTCCATGATAGGCTTTGGATTTTTGTTTAAAGCAATACTTTCAATTTTACCATTTTTTATGCTAATAACTTCGTCTGCCATGTCTTTTAATGCCTGATTGTGCGTGACAACTATGACAAGTTTGTTTTGCTGTTTGGAAACATCATATAAAATTTTCAAAACATTTTTACCTGTGTTGTAATCGAGCGCCCCTGTTGGCTCATCACAAAGCAAAATTTGTGCATTTTTGGCAATTGCCCTTGCAATTGATACGCGCTGTTGCTCACCACCGCTAAGCTGTGCTGGAAAGTATTTTAATCTTTCTTTAAGTCCAACATCTTCAAGAACTTTCTTTGGGTCAAGTGCGTCCTTGCAAATTTCAGTCGCCAGCTCAACATTTTCAAGTGCAGTCAAATTAGGCATAAGGTTATAAAATTGAAAAACAAAGCCAACATCTTTACGCCTGTAAAGTGTAAGCTTCTTTTTGTCAAAACGCGCAATATCACTATCATCAACAATAATGCTTCCTTCTGTTGCACTGTCCATACCACCAAGAAGGTTTAGTAGCGTCGTCTTGCCTGCACCACTAGGGCCTAAAATCACAACAAATTTTCCTTTGTCTAATTCAAAATTTATGTCATCGAGCGCCACATAACTTCCTGCCTGTGACGTATAAACCTTTTTCACATGTTCAAGTTTTAAGTATGCCATTTTGATCTCCTTTGCTTGATAATATTGTTTTACTTATGATAATATATTTATATCAAACTTGTGTCAAATAAACAACCACAGTTTAAAATTTAAGTTGCATATTAAACTATTTAGCAAAAAAGTTGAAAAGGAGAAAAGTTATGGAAGATTTAAGAGTTAAAAAAACGCTTTTGTCACTTGAAAAAGCGTTCTATGAATTAAGAAAAGTTAAACCACTTGAACAAATCAAAATAAAAACACTTTGTGAAAATGCTATGGTAAACAAAACCACATTTTACAATTATTTTAGCGATATTTATGTTTTTTCTGACTATATTGAAAACAAAGTCATTGAAGAAAAATTCAAAATTCTTCCACTTCGTAGTGGTGCTCTTTTAAACATTAAAAAGCTTGTTTATGAGATTTACAATTCTTTTAACTGTGAACAAATTCATATTCTTTTCGACAATAGATATGACGTACTTATAAAAAAGTGTGAAAAAAAGCTTTTTGAGGACTACAAAAGTACAATAAATACCACAAAAAAACAACTCTATATCTCATTTTTCATATACGGTGCATCTCACATACTTTTTGAAAACAAAGGCAGTGAAAGTGAAAAATTGGAGATGCTAAACGATATTTTAACACAGTACCTTTATGAAAAATTTGGGCTTGGCTTTTAATATTCGTCTAAAAAGCTTATGTGCTTTTGCCCTTTTACATAGCCTAGTATTGTGTCAAGACATACGCTGTCCAAACTTTTGAAAATGTTGTTATCAATAGCTGGAATTGTTTGTTTGAGTGTCGCAATTAAGTCTTTTATTTCTTTTCGCTTTGAACTTAACTTCCCAGTGCTCGCGCCTTCTGTGAGTTTGCATGCACAATTTAAAAAAGTCAGATTATTATATTTTGCCCAATGAATAATATCCTGCTCACGAACCATATAAAGTGGTCTAATAAGCTCCATTCCCTTGTGATTTGTGCTTTTTAGCTTTGGCATCATTGTTTTAAACTGCCCACCATAAAACATGCTAAGAAGAGTTGTTTCAATTACGTCGTCAAAATGGTGTCCTAGTGCAATTTTGTTGCAACTCAAAGATTTTGCATATTCGTATAAATATCCCCTTCTCATCCTTGCACAAAGATAGCACGGAGATTTTGTCACATCACTCACCACATCAAAAATTGGACTTGAAAATATGTTTAGGTCAATGTCAAGATTTTTTGCGTTATCTTCAATTAGCTTTCTATTTTTTGGCAAATACCCTGGGTCCATACAAATATATTTTATTTCAAAGTTTTTGTTCCAATGTGCCTTTAAAACCTGCATACACTTTGCAAGCAAAAAACTATCTTTCCCACCAGAAATGCATACGGCAATAACATCACCGTCTTGAATGAGTTTGTATTGGTCAACGGCATGAACAAATCTTTTGTATATTGTCTTTTTGAATTTTTTGGTTATGCTGTGCATAACATCATCAGCGTTCATTTTTCCTCCAAAAGTTTTTTAAATACATAGTTTGCTATAAGTACACCAGCACATGCTGGGACAAATATTACGCTTTGTGGTTTATGCTCAATAATTTTTGCACTTGGTTGCTCAGTTGAGAAAAGCACAGGAACATCTTTTATGCCTTGTTCTTTTAATAACTTTCTCATAACACGAGCAAGTGGACACATAGAAGTTTTTGATATGTCATCAATTTTTAGCTTTGTGGCATCAATTTTGTTGCCAGTCCCCATACAGGATATTACATTTACTCCACTTTCTTTCGCCTTTTTTATTATTGCAACTTTTGTTGAAACCATATCAACAGCGTCAACAACAAAGTCATAATCTTTGAAATTTATTTCGTCTATGTTATTTGCATCAATTTTTTCGCAAATTTTCTTTACATTACAATTTGGGTTTATATCAGTTATTCTTTTTTGCATAACATCCACTTTGTACTCCCCAACAGTGCTATCAAGCGCTATTATTTGTCGATTGATGTTAGATTTGTCAACCTTATCAAAATCTACTATTGTAATATTGTTTATTCCACACCTTGAAAGCGCCTCAATAACATAGCCACCAACTCCACCGACACCAAAAATTATGACACTCTTTTTTTGCAAAGCGTCAAACTTTTCTTTTCCTATTAAGTTTATTATCTTTTCAAACTTTTCCATATTATAAGCCTCAGTTACAAAATGTATAATTATGCAAAGTTATTTATAATTATTTACCAATCTTCTCGACTATAATTATTTGTGTCTTTCACATCATCATAGTAATCAAAATATGATTGTTTAAATTTGTTATTTGTTTTTTTGTTGTTTTTATTGTTTTTCATTTATTTTCTCCAACAGCACAACTGTTTCAATCTCATCTGTTTGAGGAAACATATCAAACGCCTTAACTTCTTTTATTGAATATTTATTCAAAAGTTTATCTAAATCTCGTGCCAGTGTATTCGAAGCGCAAGAAATATATATCAATTTGTTTGCACCAATATCAAGGAGTGTTTGCATTATTTGTTTTGCCCCTGCTCTTGGTGGGTCAAGCACAATACAATCAATTTTTTGCTTGAGTTTTGGCAATTCAGTTTTTGTATCACCTAATATGAATTGAACATTTTTAATGTTATTTATTGTTTGGATATCAATAGCGTCTTCAATAGAAGATTTTTCAATCTCAATACCATAAACCTGTTTTGCATTTTTTGCAAGCTTGCAAGTTAAAATTCCCCTTCCACAATACGCATCAACGACAACTTCATCTTTTACAAGGTCGCAAACATAGTTATACATTTCGTGTGCCACTTGGTCATTGACTTGCAAAAAGCTTATTGGTCTAACAAAGCAATTTATGCCATCATTATATTCAATTTTTTTAAGCCCATATACGTGTTTTAAGTGCTTATTGTTTTTTGTGTATAGATAAAATCCATAACTTGTAAATGGTGATAAAAATTGCTTAATTTCATTTATATCAAAATTTACATTTTTTTCAGCAATAAATGTGATAAGCACTTGATTTTTTATTGATTTTATATCAACCTCATTTATATCTATTCTTGTGATTTTCAAAAAGTTGTTTATTGCCTCTATACAAAAGTTTATTTCATCATTTGCGATTCTGCAATCGTCAACATCAACACAAATTGAACTTTTACTCTTATGTAAACCAAGAGTATGATTAAAAACTACAAAACGCATATGGTTTCGATAGTTAAATTGAAAATTACTTGGTACAATTTTAATATTTGCATCAAAGTGAGCATATTTTTTCAAATTACCATTGATTTTTGCTCTTTTTATTCTAAGCTGTTCTTCATAGTTTGCGTGTTGCAACTGACAGCCACCACACACCCCATAATATGGACACACTGGAGAAACTCTATTTTGACTTGACTTTATTATATTTGTAACTTCGGCAACATCATATTTATCTGTTTGCTTTGTTATGTTTATGTCAACTTTCTCGCCCATAAGTGCGTCTTTGACAAATGTTATTTTCCCATTATTTAAGGCTATTCCTTCACCGTTATTTCCGTATCTTATTATATTAACAATCATACAAATAATAATAACACAAAAGCCATTATCTTTCAATGAATTTACATATAAAAAATACACCTTTTGGGCTTAGCCATTTGGTGTATTTTATATGTTAAACTTTCAAAGTGTCAGTTGCACCCTTCGTCATATCAATATCTTCAAGTTTAAGTCTTTGATAAAGCACCCCGACATCATGAAGAACGATGTTTTCATCATAGCAAACAGGTTGCCACTTATCACTTTTAACGCCAAGCATGTCTTTCAATTTCTGACAACCTTTTGGTATAATTGGGCTGTAAAGATTTGCCATATTTGCCATCAAATACAAGCAATTTGATGTGATTTTGTTAAATTTATCCAAATCTGTTTTTGCATAAGTCCAAGGTGTGTTTGTGTCATAATACTTATTTGCAAACTGAATATAATCATATAACTTTGTGCAAGCAGTTTTGAGTTCGCCAGCCTCATAAAGTTTACCAATCTCGTCATATGTGCTTTGCACATACTTCTTTATTTCGTCATCAATGTCAACTTTTGGGAGCTTGCCTTCAAACTTTTTCTCCAAAAATGCAAGATTGCGGTTTGCAAAATTACCAAAGCCTCCAACTATGTGTTTGTTGTGAATAAGAACAAAATCCTCCAAACTGAACGAACAATCTTTTCTTTCTGGGTTATTCAATATAAAGAAATATCTTATGCTATCAGAGTCAAAATTTTCAAGAAGCGTGTTGACAGTGATTAAGTTTCCTTTACTTTTGCTCATTTTGTCATTATTTAAGTTTACATATTCGCACGATACAATCATTTGTGGCTTGTTTAACTTTTTGTCAATCGCATCAAGAAGTGCTGGCAAAATAATTGTATGGAAAACAATATTGTCTTTACCATGAACATAATAAGATACTGTGTCTTTTGATGTTAAAAAGTCAGGATAGTTTAGACCCTTTTGTTTGCAAGCTATTTGGCAAGTTGTCAAATATCCAAGTACGGCATCAATCCACACATAAACGCGTTTGTCTGAATATCCTTCAAATGGAAGTTCAATTCCCCAATTCAGAGCACGAGTTATCGCTCTATCAACAAGTCCTTGATTTAAATATTTTTGTGTTTCATTTATTGCAGTTGGTCGCCAAGCTTTTTTGTTGGTTTCAAGATATTTTGTAATGACATCTTCAAAAGCTGAAAGCTTGAAGTAAAGGTTTGTATCTTCTTTTAAAATTGTCTTTGTCCCACAAATTTTGCAGGTTTTTTCTTTAAGCATTTGTGGAGTGAGCGCCGTTAAGCACTTGTCACATTGGTCACCGTTTGCGACACTACCACAAACAGGACATATTCCCTTTATTTCTCTATCAACAACAAACTTTTTACATGTTGGACAATAGTCGTTAAGCTCTGTCTTTTCAAACAAATATCCTTTTTGATTTATTGACTTTAAAATGTTTTGAACATTTTGCTTATGCTGTTCTGTCATCGTGTTTGAATAAACATCATAGGTAAAGCCAAGGTCACTGAAATTTTTTGCAAATTCTTCGTGATAATGATTTGCTATGACGCTTGGAGAAATACCCAAAGTTTGTGCCCTTTGAGTTATTGGAGTTCCGTGACAATCTGAGCCAGAAACATAGATGACATTCTTGCCACTCATTCTAAAAAAACGAGCAAGCACATCACCCGGAAGAAGAGCAGCTAAATGTCCTATATGCATTGAATTATTTGCATATGGCCATGCCCCACCAATAAAAACATTTTTCATATTTGCCTCCAAAAGTATTAGACATTTACTATATTTACTGCAAAGCACCCAAAAGCAGTCATTTAGAAAACTAAAATTTGCTTTTGGGCACTTAAATAGCTTGTTTGGTATTGATAAAGTCTATTGATTTGTACTGAATATAAAAATATATCCAACCTTAAATTTCTTAGCCTTGATAAATTATCAAACTTACAAAATACAAAATTACGCAAACTGCAATTATTGAAATAAGTGCAATTGTAGCACGCGATAGACGAACATTTCTTGATTCGCCTTTGTTTTGTGCATAGTAACTTTCTTGACCAACTGTTCCACTAAGTGCATTACTACCATCTTCATTTGAATTTGACTGAAGTAATGTTGTAATTATCATCATGATTGCACAGAGAACTGCGATACAAATTAACACAATTCTTACAATAGGAAATGATGATACAACCCAGTCTGGTGCTAATGATGTTAAAATCTGTGATAAGTATTTCATTTTGTCTCCTTTAATTAAAACCCATATATGCTAAACAGTACTATAATACCTGAAATTATTATAAAAAGCAAAACATTTACAACTTTTATTTTAGGTTTGTTACTTTTATTTGAAAGATTTTTGATAAATGCAATTAAAATTAACATATCGACAATGGCAAGTAACGCCACTATTGTTATTTTTAGGGCACTGTTCATTTGGGCGATCCCCGTCACTATATCATTAAAAAATTTTTCCATAAAAACCCCTTTACAGCATATTAACACAAATTGATATTTAAGTCAATATTACACACTCTTAGCAATATGATTTAAGGCAATTTCAAATAACTCTCTAATATCATCACTTGCATAGGAATAAAAAATCTCTTTCCCCTTTTTCTCGCACTTAACAAAACCAGCATCTTTCAAAACTTTGAGCTGATGCGAAACTGCACTTTTTGTCATGTTCAAAATTGATGACAAATCGCTGACGCAAATTTCATTTTGATCCAAAACACTCAAAATTCCGATGCGTGTGTTATCACTAAGAATGTGAAAAAAATCTGCAAGTTTTAATAGCAATGGATTTTGACTCAATCCTTTTTTAAACATCTTAACAACATCAGCGTGCAAAATTCTGCAATCGCAACCTTTTTCTACTTTTCCCATTTGTACCTCTTGATTGAATAAACATTCAATTATATTATAGTATCACTAGATATATTTGTCAATAAAAAATGTATATTAAAAAAAATTTTTCACACACTAAAAAAGAAAGGAGAAAAAATATGATAGTAGTAAATTACATAGCCTTTATTCTTTTGGCAATTGGAGGACTAAACTGGGGTCTTATTGGACTATTCAATTTCAATTTAGTCAGCGCAATTTTTGGCTCAGAAAGGAATATTGGAAGTAGCATAATCTATATTTTGGTATTTGTAGCTATGCTATGGCTTATATTCTCAATAATATATAGTGGTGGCTACATTTTATTCAGAAGTTTATAAAAAACACAAAAAAATAAGGTAAATTTTGAAAAAAATATAAATTTACCTTATTTTTTTATTATTTTTTAATATTCCAAATTTTTGTTTTCTATTTGTTTTGTTTTGTTTAGTTTTGTAATATTTTTATCTATTATCTTTATAATCTTT
>CALWTG010000041.1 GCA_944384385.1 uncultured Clostridia bacterium
GACAAGCCCAACAATGATAAAGTGCCAAAACTGAAATCCTATCTGTACAAAAACTTCATTATACATATCAAAAGCATTGAACATAAGGTACAAAACAACTGCCGAAATTGCACCCCAAAGTACACCGCCGATAGCCCCTGAAATTGTCTTGTTTGGACTAATTTTTGGACATAGTTTTTTGCCTTTGAACAATGAACCTGTAAGATATGCGAATGTGTCTGTAAACACAGGTATAGCAAAAGCCAAAATAAGACCAAAAGTGCTAATTAAAAATAGTGCGTTGTTGTTTAAAGCTGTAAAGTAGTTTGACATTATTGAGATGTCGTTTATAAGCACAAAGAAAAGCATCAAAAGAGCTGGATATAAGTAAATATACATTGTTTGAATTGCTTTGTATATAGAAAAAGATTCAACTCTTAGTTTAAGATTTCTTGTTGCAATTTCATTTTTTGTTGACTTGTACATAAATAAAGACAAAAACCATTGTGCCATAACAAACACAATAATTAGTGCAAGTTCTAAGAGTATTAGCATATACCAGCGCATATCAAGATTCAAACATAAAATATATAGGCCATATGCAAAAAGTGGATACGCTATTGCGAAATATTTATTGTTGTAAACTCCCATTTTTGCAAATAGACGGCTTGTCTCAAAGCAAGCATACATTGCTATCAAAAGTATGAAAGCATCAAAAATGTATGTTGAAAGTTGCCTTGCAAGAAGGACAAGTATTAAAACTGCAACCAGTGTTGCCCCAGTGATAATTCTTTGTTTCATTGATTTTTCTCCTGTTTAACATTACCAAATCGCCTTTCACGGCTTTGGTATTCAATAATTGCTTTTTTTAATTGTTTCTCATCAAAGTCTGGCCAATGAATTTTTGGAAAATACAACTCACTGTAAGCGCTTTGAAACAACATAAAATTTGACAGCCTCATCTCCCCGCTTGTGCGAATGATAAGGTCTGGGTCAGGAAGATCATGCGTGTAAAGCTCACTTTTTATGTCTTCCTCACTTATTGTGGTTTTGCCTTTTTTGGCAAGGTTTGTAAATGCTCGTGCAAGTTCGCTTCTTGAACCATAGTTTAATGCGATGTTGACTATGAACTCTGTGTTGTTTTTCGTTTTTTCTGTGATATCAAGCAAAAGTTCATAAAGCTCTTTTGGAAGTTTTGATATGTCGCCCATGGTCATGATTTTTGTCTTGCCGTTAACAAATCTATCATAATTCTCTTTAAGATTTTTCAAAACTAAATCAAAAATGCCATCAACTTCCTGTTTGCTTCTTTTCCAGTTCTCTGTAGAAAAAGCGAAATATGAAATAACTTTTATGCCAAGTTTTTGTGCAGCCTCAGTCACCCTTTTTAAAGCATCAACACCAGCCTTATGCCCTGCAAGTCGTGGAAGCAAACGCTTTTTTGCCCACCTACCATTTCCATCCATGATTATGCCTATGTGAACAGGCAAATTTTGCATATCAATCTTTTTGTACATTACTATCCTTTAAATTAAACAAAAATTCGCCATAAGTTACAGTTGCACTATCATTTTGCACTTTCACATTAGTCACAAGTTTGGTGTCACCAAGCGTACCATTATTGTTGCACACCACATGACATTTAATACCTTTTTGTGTCAATATGCTTATAACATCGTCAAGTGGCATTAAAATGTAGTCCATTAAATTTCCATAACCTCTTTTTCTTTTGCATCACTTGATTTGTCGCACATATCAATGTACTTGTCTTGAAGTTTTTGAACTTGTTCTTCAAGATTATTATATTCATCTTCGCTGAGCATGTTGTCTTTTTTCATTTGCTTGTACATATCAAGGCAATCACGCCTTGCACTACGCATTGCGACTTTGGATTCTTCACAAAGTTTTTTTACTTGTTTAACGATTTCTCTTCTACGCTCTTCTGTGAGTGCTGGAAAAATAAGTCTTATAATTTTTCCGTCATCTGTTGGCTGAACTCCAAGGTCAGCAAGCTGTATTGCCTTTTCAACATTTTTTAATTGAGATTGGTCCCACACATTTATTGCCAAAATTCGAGCTTCCTGCACTTGTATGTTTGCCATTTGATTAAGTGGAGTCATTGCCCCATAATAATCAACCATAACCCTATCCAAAATGTGAGGATTAGCTCTACCTGCACGAATAACCTGATATTCGCTCAAAAGATGCTCATGTGCTTTTTTTAGGTCTTCTTCATAACCTGACATGACGTCTTTAACCATTGTTTCGTCTTGCATAAATACTCCTTAAATTTAAACTAAAAAATATTTTACAATAATTTACTAATAAAATCAAATGAAAAAATGCAATTATGAATTACTGTACAAAAAAATCCACATATGTGGATTTTTTTATAATTATTTATTTGTCATCTTTGCAATTTCTTCGGCAAGATTGTCATGACGCTTTTCAAGACCTTCGCCCATCTCATAACGAACAAATCTACGTACATTTATTTTTTCGCCAATAGCAAGAACTGCTTCATTTATGACTTCTTTAACTGTTTTTGAAGTATCTTTGACGAACTCTTGCTCCAACAAGCAAACTTCTTGATAAAATTTGTGCAATCTTCCTTCAACCATCTTTTCAACAACATTAGCAGGCTTGCCTTCGTTGAGCGATTGTTGAATAAGAATTTCTTTTTCTTTTTCAACTTCTTCTGATGGAACATCTTCAATACGAACGTATTTTGGACTTGCAGCTGCAATTTGCATTGCAATATCTTTAAGAAGAGTTAAAAACTGCTCACTGCGAGCAACAAAATCGGTCTCACAGTTAATTTCAACCAAAACACCAATTTTACCACCCATATGAATGTATGAGCCAACTGCACCTTCTGCAGCTATTCTGTCTGCCTTTTTTGCTGCGGCAGCAATACCTTTTTCTCTGAGCCAAATGACAGCCTTGTCAAAATCTCCATCACTTGCTTCAAGAGCTTTTTTGCAATCCATCATACCCGCACCAGTGCTGGCACGAAGTTTAACAACATCTTGTGCTGTGAACATAATTATTCTCCTTTTTCTTCTTTTTCGTCTTGTTTTGCTTCTTCTGCTGGTTGTTCAGGTTCTTCTTTCTTTGCTTCTTTTTCTGCTTTCTTGCTTGGCTTTTTTGCCTTTGCTTTTTTAGGTTTTTCTTCGTCGTCTTCTTTAACTTCAGTTGGTTTAACTTCTGAAAGAACGGCGCTGATATCAACATCTTCCTCTTCCTGAGGTTCTTTGTTTACAGAAACACCTTCACGTGCTTCAATAACTGCATCTGCAATAGCGCTTGCAATAAGTTTAACTGAACGAATTGCATCGTCATTACCAGGAATAACATAATCAATGTCTGATGGGTCACAGTTTGTGTCGATAAGCCCAACAAGTGGGATGTTGAGAGCTTTAGCTTCTTTTACGCAGATGTGTTCTTTTGTTGAATCAACTACGAATATAACTCCTGGCATTTCATGCATATCTTTAATTCCGCCAAGGTTTGTTTCAAGCTTTTCTCTTTCTTTCTTTAACAAAGCCACTTCTTTTTTAGGCAAAAGGTCAAACTCGCCAACTTTTTCCATCTGATTGAGTTTGTTTAATCTCTCAATTCTTTGTCTAATAGTTTTGAAGTTAGTAAGTGTTCCACCAAGCCAACGATTGTTGACATAGAACATTCCGCAACGAAGAGCTTCTTCCTTTATTGCCTCCTGAGCCTGCTTCTTTGTGCCTACGAAAAGCACTGATTTACCTGATGCAACAACATCTCTGACAAAACTGTATGCCTTGTCAATAAGTTCAGATGTTTGTTCAAGGTTTATAATGTGGATATCGTTTCTGGCTGTGAAAATATATTTAGCCATTTTTGGATTCCACTTTCTTGTCTGGTGACCGAAGTGAACACCAGCTTCAAGAAGTTGTTTCATTGAAATAACTGACATAAAATTTTTTATCCTCCTTGTTTTTAGTCTTCCCCAGCGTTTTAAAACTCCTTTTGCAACCTGCAAAAAATGCATCGGCAACCGCAAAAAAATGTTCACTGGGTGTTAATTTGCCAATGAATGACTTTTATAACATAACATAATATTAAAAATAATGCAAGCAAATTTTTTTATCTAAACCACTTAATTTATAAAATTTTAATGCAAATTTTATAATACAAAAACAACCATCAATCTGCAAGAAAAAACAACATCAATCTTTAAGTTTAGCGTGTCCATAGGAAGCTCTATCCTTTTATTTGTTGTCGTATTTTTATGAATTTTGTTTTATATTGTTGTTTTTTAAACAATTTGTATTAAATTTTTGGTTATTGTTTTGTTATGTTGTGAAATGTTTTATATTGATAATTAAAGTTGCAAAATGTTATATTCTTATATTTTTTGTATATTTTTTTTTGAATATTGTATATTTTTTTTGTTTTTATGTCCATTTTATTTGAAATTGTTGTGTTTTGTTTGTTGTTATTGCATTTTGTTTTAAAAAATTGTTATTTGTTTATTATTGGTATAAAATGTTTTTAAGTGTAGATAATTTTTATTAAATGTAATTTAATATTATATTTTCTTTTATTTTATAGTTTTTTGTTGTTATTTATAATCTTTTGTTTAATTTTGGTACATTTTGTTTCTTTTTATTATTTATTAAAGTTTTTTGTTTTAAATTGTTGTTTTTTTGTTTTTTATTTTATCGTTTATTAAGTATTACTATCTCACTTTAGCTTTTGGGGACATACTTTGTTTTCTCTTGATTATTCTCGTGTTACCAAAATTATTATATATTGTGTATATTACTTAATTTTTGTTTAAATTGATATCTTTAATGCTCTGAATATAAAAAAAACCCCAACCTATTAGGTTTTGGGGCTATTTTTTATTCCATTGAAATAATGTAGTAGTAAACTGGTTGACCACCATCTATAATGGTGACTTCACACTCTGGGTATTTATTTGCAAGTGTGTCACGAAGTGCTTCTGCGTCTTGTTGATTGACGTCTTCACCATAAAATAGTGTGATACTTACAACGCTTTCATCAATCATCTTGCTGATAAGATCTTCTGTTGTTGGCCCAACAAGGTCACCTTTTGCCAAAATTCTTTTGTCATCAAGTCCAATTATTTCGCCAACAGACAAGTCAAAGCCATCAACATGAGTTGCTCTGACTGCATATGTCACAGACGCACTCTTCACGTTTTTATAGGCATTGTTCATGCTCTCTGTGTTTTCTTCAATCGTACCTTCTGGATTAAATGCTAGTGATGCTGAAATTCCCTCAGGTATGTTCTTTGTTGGGATAACAATTAGATTTTTGGTTGTAAGTCCTTTTGCTTGCTCACATGCGAGCGTTATGTTTTTGTTGTTTGGAAACACAAAAACTGTTTTTGCTGGGACTTTATCAACTGCTTGTGCTATGTCTGCTGCACTTGGATTCATTGTTTGTCCACCTTGAATGATTTCATCAATCATAAGGTCTTTCATAAGGTCTGCTATGCCTTTTCCTGGGGCAACTGAAACCATGCCAAGCTCTTTCAAGTTTTCTTGTTTTTGACCTGCTTTTTTCTTCAATTGACGGTTTTGCTCACGCATATTCTCAATTTTCAAGTTATATAGTTCACCAAGTTCAAGCGCATAACCAAGAGCCAAGTTTGGTTGGTTTGTGTGAACATGAACTTTAACAAGCAACAAATCACCAATACACAAAACAGAATCACCAATTGCCATAAGTTTTTCTTTAAGCTTTTCAATATCGGCCTCGGTTGTCTTTTTATTCATATTGATAATCATATACTCTGTGCAATAGCCGTATTCAATTTCAGCCAAGTTATTGATATCAGCAATGACATCATCAGCCGTTTGAACTGGTTGTCCATCACTGAATGTGATATTTGAAAAATCTGTTTCACCAATAAGAGCTTTATAAAAGCCTGTAAATATGACAATCAGCCCTCTGCCACCAGAATCGACAACGCCTGCCTTTTTAAGAACTGGAAGCATTTCTGGCGTTTGTTGAAGTGTTTCTTCACCTTTTTCAAGAACACGCTTAAAAAACTCTTCAAGGTCACTTACCTTTTTGGCTATCTCAACAGCTTGCTCACTCATAACCCTTATAACTGTAAGGATTGTGCCTTCTTTTGGCTTTGTGACAGCTTTATATGCAACCTTTGCACCTTCGGTCATTGCCTTTGCAAAATTTTTGGTGGTAATTGATTCAACATTTTTTAGCACCGAGCACATACCTTTCACAATCTGTGATGTTATAACTCCGGAATTTCCTCTTGCGCCCCTTAATGCACCTTTGGCAAAAGCTTCACATATACTTTGAAATGTATTATCCTGACAATTATTGACTTCATTGCCTGCTGACTTCATGGTCAAAAACATATTTGTACCCGTGTCCCCGTCTGGAACTGGAAACACGTTTAATGAATCTACTAACTGTTTATTTTGATCGAGAAGCGAAACGCCCCCGAATATCATCTTCCTGAAAATTGCGCCATTGATGGACTTCTGCATTTTTATCTCCTAAACTCTGACCCCAACGACATGGATGTTGACAGCATCTACAATCATACCAGTAAAGTCTTCAACACTGTATTTGATTGTCTTTTTCAAACTTTCTGCAACTGCGCTGACAGAAATACCGTACTTTAAAATACAGTATATGTCGATGGATATTCTATTTTCTACATTAGATATTTTTATTCCACGTGAATATGGTTGTTTAACTAATAACTCTCGAATGCCGTCTTTAAGGTTTCGTGAAACAAGGTCAACAACCCCGTAAGAATCTAGTGTGGCAAAACCAGCGACTGATGCAATCGCTTCATCTGAAATGGTTATCTTTCCATAAAAATTATTTGTTTCTACCAAGTTTCGCTCCCTTTTAAGCATACGAACGTACAATAAATATACAACAAACTCGTAAATACTTCAAGTATTTTTTACCAATTTTTAGAAAAATGAGCCAAAACTCTTGATTTGTTTAAAAAAAAATGATAACATATGCGATGTAAAATTTAGAAGCGGAGGAAATTATGAGCAGAGTTTGTGAAATATGTGGAAAAGGAAAAATGTCCGGTCATAATGTAAGCCACAGCAACCGTAAATCAAACAGAACATATGAAGTTAATTTGCAAAAAACAACTATAACTGTTGATGGTCAAGAAAAAACGGTAAAGGCTTGCACAAAATGCATTAAAACAGCAAAAAAAGCATAGTTTAATGTTATATTCTCACCCAAATGGTGAGATTTTTTATGTAATAATGGTTATTATTTTATAACTGATTTTCTAAAAATTATTTTAACAATGCTAGATAAAAACTTTGGTATTTTGAAACAAAATATTTTCATACTTTTCTCCTCGTATAATAATATGCCAAAGTTTTTGCTATGGTGTCACCTAAGTGACGAAATTGCAGTGATTTTGTCTTCACTGGAATAGACATAACTTCCACTAACCAATATGTCCGCACCACATTGTTTAAGTTTTTCACTTACCAATGGATTAATACCACCATCTACTTCAATTTTGAAATTAACATTGTAATCGCTTCTTATCTTATTTAATTGTGCCACCTTTTGATATGTTTCATCAAGAAACTTTTGACCACTTTTCCCTGGCTCAACGCTCATAACCAAAACCACATCAGTATAACTTAAATATGGCAAAATCTCACTCACTGGGGTTTGTGGTTTGATACTAAGCCCTGACAGCGTGTGTGATTGTCTAATTTTTTTTAGGTCTTTTATAAGCTTTTTCTTGTCTACATATGCCTCATAGTGAACAGTCAAAATGTTTGCCCCTGCTTGCAAATATTTATCAATATCTTTTGATGGCTCACTTACCATCAAATGGACATCAAGAGCAATTAGAGTCTTTTCATTTATAGACGCAACACCTACATATGAATATGTTTTATTTTCGACAAATCTTCCGTCCATGATGTCACAATGCAAAAAGTCAGCATCGTGTTTAATATTTTCTGCATACTCAATAATTTCATGAATAGACCTTATTGGGTCTGTTGAAGGTGCAATCATCATTTTTTTATCCATGTGTTCTTACCCACTTTTGTTCTAAGACTTTATATATTTCTTTGTACCTAAGATACCTTTGCTTGTCAAGTTCTCCACTCTCCACCGCACTTTTTACGGCGCAGTCATCAGC
This sequence comes from uncultured Clostridia bacterium, assembly GCA_944384385.1. Classification (GTDB taxonomy): domain Bacteria; phylum Bacillota; class Clostridia; order Christensenellales; family UBA1242; genus UBA5893. Next base: position 8,156 of record CALWTG010000041.1, read on the forward strand.
ACTTTCGCTTATGTGCTTACAATCAGAATACCGACACTTTGACATATATGGCAAATAGTCTTTATAGTACAAAGGAAGTTCGTAGTATGGAATTGGAAGCAAAGTTTCATCTAGTGCAGTAAACCCTGCCGTGTCAGCAATCAAAAATTCATTATTTACAAATATCTCGCAGTGGCGTGTGGTATTTTTCCCTCTACTAATTTTTTTGCTAAGCTCGCCTTCTTTTACATTCATATTTTTAAACAAACAATTTATAATTGCACTTTTTCCAACTGCCGATTGTCCCGCAAGAGCACTGAGTTTGTTTTTTAATATGCTTTTAAGTTTATCAATATTTTGTTTCGTTTTTGCAGAAATAAACACAACATCCATAATAGGCTGATAAACTTTTTTTACATATTCATTTACATCTTCATATACATCTTGTTTGTTGACAACAAGCACAGGAGTAATATCATAGACATAGCAAAAAAGTATAAGTTTGTCGACAATATAAAAATCAGGATTTGGCACACCCGATATCACAATTACCAATTGTTCCAAATTGGCAAGTGGAGGTCTTATCAACAAATTTTTTCTCGTGTAAACACTTTCAATTGTGAATTCATTGGACTGACAAAGAATATGAACTTTGTCGCCAACAAAAATCCCTTTCGCTTTTAAAAGTCCACGAGGTTTTGCATTCACAACCTCACCAGTTGAAAGGTAAACATCAAAACTATTAGAAATCTTTTTTATTACTATTCCATCCATAACAATACCATATTTTGTATTATGCAAAAATGTATAATACTTTTTATTGCGTTTCTTTTAACACCTTTGCCCTAAGCTGTCCACAAGCTCCTTCAATATCTTCACCCATTGTGCGCCTTATTGTTGCACTTACTCCATGACTTTTTAGTCTATCCATAAAAGCGTAAGCACGATGTCTATTTGTACCTTTTAGTCCCCTTTCCTTAACCTCATTTAAGGGAATAAGATTGACATGATTTGAAAAACCTTTCATAAGACTTGCAAGCTCATCAGCGTTTTCAAAGCTATCATTTTTGCCCTCGATAAGCGCATATTCAAATACTATTCTTCTCTTTGTTTTTTTGAAGTATGCCTTTGCACTATCCATAATTTGTTTAATCCTATATTTATTTGTAATAGGCATAGTTTGTTTTCTTATTTTTTCTTCTTTCCTCTCTTTTCATTATTTTATCTTTTCTTTTTATCTTCTAACTGTAATCACATACACAAAAAAGACAGACTACTTGCCATAGTCTATCTTTATATCTCAAACAAACACAGCTTTTCTGTGTTTCTATTTTTTTATCTTTTTTAAACTTTAGCTCTCTCTCTCTCCAGACTGTCCACCAATTCTTCTGTAAACCTGAATAAAGGTGTGTGTGTGTGTGTGTGTGTGTGTGTTACAGCCTCAAGGCTTTCCGCTCTTTTTGCTCTTTCGTTTCTCATCTA
>CALWTG010000042.1 GCA_944384385.1 uncultured Clostridia bacterium
TCCAAGGTGGGGACTAAACAAAAAAACACCGAACTTCCGTTCAGTGTCTTCGTGGTAGGATTGAGTGGACTCGAACCACCGACCCCCACCTTATCAGGGTGGTGCTCTAACCGACTGAGCTACAATCCTATATGTTTGTTTTAGCGAGTTTAGCAACTCTCGAAGACTTGACCCAACAGGTTATCACACCTTATCAGGGTGGTGCTCTAACCGGCTGAGCTACAATCCATCGGTTTAGTGTTATAGACTTTTCTTTGTCTATTATTTATTGCCACCCAGATAAGGTGGGCCACCTTATAACCACCCGTCAGGGAAGTATGCAGGTGGTTGGCGTTCGCTTCGCTCGGCAGCAGGGTGGTGCTCTAACCAGCTGAGCTACATTCCATCGGTTTAGTGTTATAGACTTTTCTTTGTCTACATATTAAGTTTTGTACTTGGCAAAACGAGATATTAAGGGGGGTGTAACGAAGTGACTGATGCCACCGCGTTACTATGTGAGTATATTACAAATTATTTGTGTTTGTCAAGAGTTTTTTGAAGGCATTTTCCTTTTTTTATATTTTGTCAGTTTTTGAATATATAAGTTAAAAAATGTTTTTATTGAACAAGTTGCTATATGCTTTGAAGAGGTGATAAATTATTACCTTTTAATGTTTCTAACTTTTAAGAAAAACAATAATATAAGTAATATTTGCAGTGGTGCACCTATTAAAAGTATTTGCCAAATGTTTGGTATTGTTAAGCATAGTGCCACAAGCGAAGTCCAGATAAGCAGTGTTGATGCTAAAAATTGCCATATATTTTTTGCCCAAAGGCAACTAAATACAATAAGCACAATTGACATAACGGGCAATGCGTAAATATAGCATAGCCAAGTTTTTGATAGGCTTGTAAAAAGCAACAAAAAGACAAATACAGTTGTTGCAACAAGCCAAACAAGTCCAGAAGAAAGGAGTGTGATTAACAGATGTTTTGAACTTTTTTGTTTTGCCATTACTGGTGCGTCTTTTGAAGTCAAGTCATTTAATGTGATATTAAAAATTTCACACATTTTTTGAAGCGTAACTATGTCGGGTAGTGATTCGCCTTTTTCCCATTTCGACACAGATTTGTCGCTAAAATTAAGCTTTTCGCCAAGCTCGGCTTGTGTGAGTTTTTGCCGCTTGCGATTTTTTACAATGTTTTCTGCAATTATGTTTTCTAAATTTTCCATATAAGCAATATATCATATTTTGATATAAAAGTAAATAATTCTACTGTGAGTAGAGTTGTTTTTTTTGTATTCTATTAGATAAAATTAAACAAGAGAGGGAAAATTCTTTGTTTAGAATGAAAATTTGACAAATTAGGTATAAAATTAAAGTGCTTAGGAGGAGTTATGATAGCAATTTCAGCAGAAAGTACAATTGATATGCCAGAAGATTTACTCAATAAATTTGATATAAAGACAATACCCTTTACAGTCATTATGGGAGATAAAGATTATTTAGACGGAAAAATAGACTGTGGTGAGATTTTTAAGTTTGTGACAATGAATAAAATTTTGCCTATGACTAGTGCAGTAAATGAGTATCAGTATGAAGAGCACTTTAAAAGTTTGCTTGAAAGTTATGATGCGGTGGTGCATATTTCGCTTTCGTCAAAGATAAGCAGTGCTTGTCAAAATGCGCAAAAAGTTGCGAGTCGACTAAAAAATGTGTATGTCGTTGACAGCCTTAGTCTTTCAACGGGGATAGGACTTTTGGCAATCAAGGCGTCAATTTGGGCAAGAGATGGAAAAAGTGCCGAAGAAATAGTCAGTGGACTTGAAAATTTGAGAAAAAATGTTCAGGCAAGTTTTGTTTTGGACAAACTTGACTATTTGTATAAAGGTGGGCGTTGTAGTGCACTTAGCAAGTTCGGAGCAAATCTTCTTCGCATTAAACCACAAATTTTGGTCAAAGACGGCACTATGCAGGTTGGCAAAAAATATATCGGCAATTTTAGTAGTTGTGCAAAAAAATATATCGATGACACACTTTCTCAGTTTCCTGTAAGAGATAATGATGTGGCGTTTTTTACCTACACGACGGCAAGCGATGAAATAATTGAATACGCAAAGAAAAAGTTAAAAAGTGCAGGTTTTGAAAATATTTTTGTGACTAAAGCGGGGGCAACAATATCTTCGCATTGTGGACCAAACACGCTTGGCATATTGTTCATAACTAAATAGATGAACTAATGAAATCTTCACAGCATTTGTACAGTACAATTGCAAGGGCAGAGGATACATTCATTGATGAGTTATTACCAAACATGTCAATATGTACGCATGTGGAGCATTTATCTAGTGCGGTTTGAGAAACGCCGAGGGATTCATTGCCAACAATTAGGGCTACTCCTTCAAATTTTGAAAAATCACATTGCCTAAGTGGTATGCTTTCATCACAAATTTCAATTGCTATGGGAGTAAAGTTGTTTTGTTTAACATATTTAATTGCCTCATCAATTGATGGGGTAATTTCATAGGGAATGTAACTTACGCAACTTCTTGCAGTTTTTTCAATCTTTTTAAAGTTTAAATTACGATTAGTGACAATAATAATTTTTTGTATATTAAAAGCATCGGCAAGTCTAAACGCACAACCGATGTTTTCTTCATGTTCAAAATTTTCAAGAACAACTATTATGTTTGGTTTAAAAACTTTCTGATTTTTTTTAAATTCATAATGATTTAGTTGTTTCATATTGATTTTCCTTAGCTTTTGTTTTTTGTTTGTTCTACATAGTTGACACTATTATCAACACGGTTATAAATTTTTAATTTGTTTTTTTTATTTCTACCTTAATGTTCAAGTTTTAGTTTGTCATCACACATATTTTTGAATTTCCTATATTTTTTAAATACAAAATAAACATTACTTTGTGCATTGTCAAGGATATTTAGTTTGTTTTTATTATTATCTAAACCATTTGACATCTTTATATCTTTTGATATAATATCAAATGTAAATATTTTAAGGAGCAAAACAGTGCTAGACAAAAAGTATAATTTCACAGAAAAAGAAAAGAAATGGCAAGATTATTGGCAAGAAAAAGGAATTTATGATTTTGACAAAAACAGTGACAAAAAAGTTTATTCAATAGACACACCACCACCAACAGTCAACGGCAAAATTCATATGGGGCATTTGTCGTCATATATGCACATTGAAACGGTTGCAAGACATCACAGAATGAAAGGTGAGAATGTTTATTTCCCACTTGGCTTTGACGACAACGGTCTTCCAACTGAGCGCTATGTTGAGAAAAAGTACAACAAAAAGGCGCACGATATGCCACTTGAAGAGTTTATTGACCTTTGTTTAAAGACGACAAAGGAGCTTGAAAAAGAATTTCATGCACTATACAAAAGTGCAGGTTTTTCATGCAATTTGAAAGAGAATTACTCATCAATTTCAAAGCGTACACAAACAATTTCTCAAAAGTCATTTTTGGAGCTTTACAAAAAGGGCTATATCTACCATGCAGAAGCGCCAGCACTTTGGTGCACAGAATGTCAGACGGCAGTTGCACAAAGTGAGCTTGAAAACGCTGACCTTGAAAGCACTTTCAACTACATAAAGTTTTATGTTGAAAATAGTGACGAATATGTGGTTGTTGCGACAACAAGACCAGAGATGCTTCCTGCGTGCGACTGTGTGTTTATTCACCCAGACGACAAGAAAAACGCACATCTTAAAGGCAAAAACCTGGTTGTGCCATACTTTAACTTCACAGTTCCTGTTATTTGTGATGATCTTGTTGATATGGAAAAGGGCAGTGGCGTTGTTATGTGTTGTACATTTGGTGACAACGTTGATAAAGAGTGGCAAAGGAAATATAATCTTCCAATCAAAGAAGCGTTTAACAGTGCTGGTCGTATGACTGCCCTTGCAGGCGAATTTGAAGGAATGAAGATAAAGCAGGCTCGCCTTGCAATAATTGAAAAACTCAAAGAGACAGATCTTCTTATCAAACAAGAAAATCTTACTCATGCTGTTTCAACACATGAAAGATGTGGAACACCTATTGAAATAATTGTTAAAAAGCAATGGTTTATTGATGTACTTTCACACAAAGATGAAATATTAAAGGCAAGCGAAGGTCTTGCATGGCACCCTGAAAATATGCGTTCAAGGTTTACAAACTGGGTCCAAAACTTGCAGTGGAATTGGTGCATATCCCGTCAGAGATATTATGGTGTGCCTTTCCCAGTATGGTACTGCAAAAATTGTGGTCATGTCCATATGGCAAGCGAAGATGAGCTTCCCGTCAACCCACGAAGCACAAAGCCAAAGGGCGTATGCGAAAATTGCGGATGTGCAGACTTTGAGCCAGAACATGATGTTATGGACACATGGGCAACAAGCAGTTTGACTCCTCAAATTTCAACCGACATTGTGACTCACAAAGGGCTTAGCGATGATATGATTCCTATGAATCTTCGTCCAAACGCACATGACAACATTCGTGTTTGGGACTTTTACACTGTTGTTAAGAGTCTTTATCATTTTGGAAAACTTCCTTGGAAAGATGTTATGATATCAGGATATGTCACAAGTCCTGACGGGACAAAACTTTCTAAAAAAAGTGGCAATAACAAAAATTCGCCTCAGGATATAATTGCACAGTATAGTGCTGATGTCACAAGATATTGGGCAAATAACCTTTCACTTGGAAAAGATAGTTGCTTCTCGCTTGATAGTTTTGATGCTGGTAAAAAATTGACAAACAAAATTTGGAATGCATCAAAGTTTGTGCTTTCATTCCTATATGACTACGCACCAAAGAGCGTTGAACTCTTGCCAATGGATAAGTGGATGATAGAGAAATACAAAAAGGTATTCAAGTCATTCCAAAAGAATTTGGATAGGTATGAAATATCTTTGGCGCTCAGCGAAGTTGAAAAACTATTTTGGGGCTTTTGTGATGACTATATTGAACTTGTTAAGCGTAGACTTTACAACCCAGACATCTACGGCGAACAAGGTGCCGAGAGTGCAAAGTACACATGCTATCATGTTCTTCTTGGTATGCTTAAAATGTTCTCAGTTTATCTTCCACACCTTACGGAAGAAATATATATGGACTATTTTGCTGAAAAGGAAAATATGCCTTCAATTCACATTTCGGGATATTTGAATCTAGGTGATGATATTGATGAAGAACTTTTAAAGCGTGGCGAAGAAGTTATGCAAATAGTTTCACAAATTCGTCAGTTTAAGAGTGAAAACAAAATCTCTTTAAAGACATTTATTAAAGATCTTAAAATATCTTCACACTTTGCTGACTTTATAAAGTCTTGCGAAGTGGATATAAAGGCAGTTGGCTCAATTGGCGAACTTGAAATAACTGACGGCGACTATAATCTAACTTTTGGAGAAATTGTTTTGCCTGAAAGCGAAAATTAAAAATAAGCAATAAAAACTCGTAACTATTTACGAGTTTTTTTATGCACTGAAATAGTGGAAATATAAAAGTTTGGTAATTTTGGGGCTGTGTAATTATAAATTTTGCATATTGATTTTCATGTAATTATATGTTAATATTATTTACAAGGAGTAGATTTTATGAATATTGATAACATTTTAAGTGGCCTTCAATATGCAGAGGGATACCGAGAGCTCTATGGAGAATATAATCAAGCGAATTCATATGCTGGCTTTCTTTATTTTATTACAAGACTTGATAAAGAATTGGACAACTCTATTAAAGAAATTGGCACAGGCAAAAAGTTTAGTAATGAAGAAAAACTTATTTTAGTTGCAAATGCTCCATATGCTGTTAAAAAGGAAAACCCTTTGGAATGTATAGTAACAGCACTTGTAGTAGGGGATATTGATGGAAAACTAGGAGAAGTAATATTAAAAGACGGCAATCCTCTTTATTGTTATGAATATTTGAGAAAATGTGGTCCAAGCAACAAAAACGAATTTATTGAAAAAATTACGCAAGCAAAAGATCCATATATGTGCTTTTATTGTATCAACCATTTCCCAGATGTTGACCATACACATCTAAAAGAAGTGGTAAGGGAAAAATGCAAGGAAGGCATCGATTCTGACCTTGTTGTGAATTATTTGATAAAAAATCCAGACGATAAAGAAGTTGCAGATTATGCAAGTAAATCTTTCAATAAAAAAGAAGATGCAAAAGCTTTGACGGAAATGGCTAAATTTTGCAATAAATCTGTAAATATGCAAGAATTATTTGATATGTATAGTAAATTTGACAAGAGTTTTGTGTCATTAGATGAGTGGTCGTCGTACCTTGAATGTGAAAAAACAAACCATGACAATGATCGTTACGGTTATAATCGTGTTTGTCATTATATAACCAGTGAAAATAGCGTTAAAGATATTGCGAAACACCCGGATTATATGCTCGGGTATACTAGATATTTGTTTGAAAGATTAGACAAAGCATTGGAAGATGCAGAAAAAAGGGAAGAAATTGACGAATTTACGCCCTTTACTGTTGATCAGTATGATCCTCCAGCTCGACCTGTGTACACTAATAAAGAATATAGAAGTAATACTCTCCGTAATGTCATTAACTGTTTGCACAGATTTGAGGAAATTGATGTTCCTCAACAAACAAAAGACCAATGTGCAAAGATAGCTCAAGATTGGGCAAATAAAAACTGGTTAAAAATTATTGATTATTCAACTTTCAGCGCTTTTCTTAAAACAGGCATGATTGATGATAAACAATTGCAGTATAAAGTTTTAATGACATCGTCTGCAGAAAAAATAAAAGCCTTTGCAAAACAATGCAAGAATTTTAAGTCTAATTTTGAAAACATCTTAAACAACGAGAACTCAGTAGTGTCAAGAGAGTCGCTAAAAATTTCTATGGAAATCTTAAACCAAGATCCAAGTGTAAAAGAAATTGTTGATAAATATCAAAACAGAATGGCAGATGAACTTGTAGACACATTGAAGAGTGCAAATTCCGTAGATAATGAAAAGTTTGAAATGCGTATAAAAACATTAAACGAAGATGGCTTTAAAAAAGTTTCAATTGCGGCTTCTTTATCTAATATTAAAAATAGCGATGAAATTTGTTTAATGCTAGTTGATTTGTCAAAAGACTTAAAAGAAACTAATCTTGATTTAATCGCTTCCAAAGCACTAGATTGTTTAATTGCTACAAGAGAACCATATGTCGTACACAATGATACAGAAAGTATGCTTAAAAAAATTAACGACGCAGCAGTTAAGGTAGAAATACTTGAAAAATATCATACATATATAAAAGAGAAAAATTATTCTGCAAAATATCGTGCTAAGGTAAAAGTAAAGAAAATATATTACAAAACGAAGAAAACACTGCAAGGACTTTTAAAGCGCGAAAAAGCTATTGAAGCCAATCAGTCAACTAGAGAATTTTAAACAAAATAATATTGTTAAAAACTCGTAATTATTGGGGTGCACCCCACTATTTACGAGTTTTTTCTTTTTTCTTTTCTTTCATAAACCCAAAATCTCATCGGCAGAGCAGTCAATAATTTTGCAAAGTTTAGCAAAAGTTGGAAGTGACGGCAAAACTCTCCCCGAAAGATATTGAGATAGTGTTGGCCTTGAAATGCCAAGCTCGTCAGCAATGACGCTCTTGGGCTTGCCACAAAGTTCTATCTCTCTTTTTAGGTTTTCGGATATCTTATTTTCTATTTCCACATTATCTATTGTTTTCATTTTAACAAATTTTATTAGATATTACCTAATTTTGCTTGACAATTAGGTAATACCTAAGATGTATTATATCATTTTTTTAAAAAACATTTATTGAGGGGTAGATAAATGCTTATTAATAATATAAATTATAATTAGATTTTCTATTTACATAAATTCTAAATTTTTTCAGATAATAGCAGTATGATAGATGAAAAAGAAAGATTGATGCTATCATATGTTTTGAGTCAGTGCAAAGGTAGTTACAAAGTTATTGATATTGATGACTTTGAAGATTTTTTTAAGAAAAGATATCCAAAAAGAAAGTTCGATTTTGACGAAATATTATCTCATCTTGACGCGCTTGGTTATGTCGACATAAAGTTCAAAGATGATAAAAAATATTGCCTTTGTGCAACCAAAAATGCAAAAAACTTGTTTGAAGAAGAGAAAAGTAGTAAAAAGACGACAAAGAAAATCAAACTTGAAGTGATTTTGTTTGTCATTTTTGTGTTTGTTTTTGCATTTGTTGGCGCATTTTTGGGTACACTTTTTTATAATCTTTGGGTGTAGGGTGGTATGCTTGACAAAAAAGAAAAACTTGTTCTTTTGTATCTTGGTGAGATATGTCATGACAAAAAGACATATCTTATTCCCACACAAGATATTGCACAGTTTGTTTCAAAAAAGTTTGTCATCTCACTCGCAGAACTCGATGATATTATGATTTCACTTTCAAAAGATAATTACTTAGATTTTGTTGTGTCTGACAGCAAAAAAGGTTATTATTATTGTGTAAATTTAAAAAACAAAGGACTGACTTTCAAAAAAGACCTAAAAAAACAGCACAGAGAACTTTTGTGGCTTGTTGCCCGAACGGTGATTTTGACAGTAGTGAGTTTTATTTTGGGACTTTTATTGAAAGCAATATTTAAAAAGTAATGGAACAAAGAAAATTTGAACTTGTATCTAAATTTAAGCCAGCAGGCGACCAAGGACAGGCCATTGAAAAACTTGTTGAAAATTTTGAGGCAGGTGAAAAGTCACAAATACTTTTGGGCGTGACGGGAAGTGGCAAGACTTTCACAATGGCAAATGTAATTGCACGCCTTAACCGTCCGACACTTGTCATTGCTCACAACAAGACGCTTGCTGCACAACTTTGCAACGAGCTTAGAGAGTTTTTCCCACACAATCGTGTGGAGTTTTTTGTGTCATACTATGATTATTATCAGCCAGAGGCATACATTGTTTCAACTGACACATACATTGAAAAAGATATGTCAATAAATGACGAGATAGATAAACTTCGTAACAGCGCAACGGCGTCACTTATGGAGAGAAGTGATACAATCGTTGTCGCATCAGTTTCGTGTATATATGGACTTGGTAGCCCTGAGGAATATTTCAACTTGCAAGTGTCAATAAGGGTGGGCGACGAGATTTCGCGAGATAGCGTGATTGACAAACTTGTCGGCATTCAGTATATGCGAAGCGACATAGATTTTCACCGTTCAACATTTCGTGCAAAAGGAGATGTACTAGAGGTCTTTCCAGCAGGCAACAGTGAGCACGCAATAAGAATTGAATTTTTTGGTGATGAAGTTGATAGAATTTGTGAGTTCGATGTGACGACAGGCAATGTGCTTTATGACCTTAAGCATGTTGCCATCTATCCTGCCACGCACTATGCCGTTGGGAGCGAGAAGTTAAAGCTTGCGCTCAGTCAAATTGAACATGACAGAGATGAGAGAGTTGAGTATTTTAAGTCACAAGACAAACTCATTGAGGCG
>CALWTG010000043.1 GCA_944384385.1 uncultured Clostridia bacterium
TTTGAATGTGTTAAATAGTCTTGAAAATGGCTTTTATTACATATTTATTGACTGTCCAGCAGGGGTAGAACAAGGCTTTAAGCGTGCCGTTTCCTGTGCAACTGAGGCTGTTGTTGTGGTCACTCCGCACATATCAAGCATACGAGATGCCGACAAAGTGCTTTCAATTTTGGCGACATACAACTTAAATCAAAAGTATTTGGTTGTGAATAGGGTTCGTGGCGACCTTATGATGAACGGAGAGATGATTGATGTTGACGAGATAATACGCTTTTTGCATATTCCCGTGCTTGGCGTCATACCAGAAGATGATGACATAACAGCACTTTCAAGCATAGGTGCACTTGGTGGTAGAAATTCAAATAGAGCATGGATGCTACTTGCTGAGAACTTACACAATGGCACACAAAAAGTATATGATTGCAAACAAAAATATCGTGGCATACTTGGTTCACTTAGACGCAATTTAAAAAGGAAGGTTTGATATGAAAGTTACAATAGCACAAATAGGCGAAAATAGATTAAAGCGGGTCCTTGTTGATGACAAAGAAAATAGTCCGGAAAAGTTATGTGAAGTGCTGTCAAGCGACATAAAAAATGTGTGTGACTGTTATATGGACGAACCAAAGGTGAATGTTGTCGCAGACATCACCGATGACGGTGTTGAGTTCGCGGTTATGATAAAAGCAAAGCGAGTCAAATCAATTGGAGTTCTAACTGTCTAAAAACCAAAATACAATATATCGTGGAAGGTTTTAAAGAGGACATACAAATCACAGATGCTACTAAGTGCTATCAAATAGTCTATATGCACAAAATCTGTGGTGAAATTTTTTGGTCAAAGGTTTTAACTTTGTCTATTTTTGTTGTTTCTTTTTTTAGCCTTGTAAACATTTATAGCATATTAAAAGTGGTGATAAAGTGAAGTACAAAATACATCCACTTTTTATTTTATATCTTGTTTTTTTGTTGATACTTGGGCACTTTGAAGGTGTGCTTATATATTGCCTTGTTGTCACTATGCACGAAATGGCACATAGCCTAGTTGCAAAAAAACTTGGCTACAAACTAGACAAAATGCTTTTAATGCCATATGGCGTGTGCTTAAACTACAAAACAAATTGCTTTTTGCCAAAAGATGAAATTTTGATTGCTATTAGTGGTCCACTTTTAAATTTAGCACTAGCAACGGCAACAATAGCACTTTGGTGGATATTTCCAGTCACTCAGATTTACACAAAGATTTTTTGCTATGCAAATATAAGTTTGTTTGTATTTAACTTGCTTCCTTGTTATCCTTTGGACGGGGGCAGGGTGCTTGCGGGAATAATAACAAAAAGGCGTGATAGAAAATTGGCGATAAAAGTAACTGTTATTTTTAACATACTTATTTGTATTATATTTGTCCTTGCATTTATTTTTGGCTTGTTTTTTGGAGTGATAAACACCAATATGCTCATCATTAGCGTTTTCTTGTTCTTGGGAATTTTAGAGCCAAACAGGTCAACATCTTACGGCTATGTGAGTTTATTTTCAAATAGAAAAGGGGTGTACAAAAAAGGTAGTCAAATCAAATTTACCTTGGTTTTTGCTGACGAGCCAATATACAAGATAATGGCGAAGATGTCAAAATTTAAGTTTAATATTTTTTATGTTCTTCTTAAAGATAAAAGTATGAAAGTGATATCTGAAATTACGCTAAACAATTTTGCAGTAAAATTTGGACCAACTGTGAAGATAGGTGAAATATTTAAGTAAATATGCACAAAATACACATATGAAACAAACACTAAAATACATCTATCAAACCCTGTTCGAAAATCTAAAATATGCAGAAACAAAGCACAGCATAACAATGACCATAGCGGCGGCTGTGATTGCATTTGCAAGCACATATTTTTCAAGCAATAACCTAATAAATATTTTAGCAAGTGCCACCATAATGCTAGCCCTTATTTCAATCATTTATTCATTCGTTGCACTTTTGTCAAGAGAAGTCAAACTTCCAAACAAAGATACGTATTTAGACCGAAAAAACTTGATGAATTACAAGACTATAAGGCACTATACAGATGTGGGCTATGCAAAAAAAATAAAAGAGGAGTACGATTTACCAAAAGATTACAAAATAGACGAAATGGACATTGACCTAGCACGGCAGGTGATAACAGTTGCAAAACTTGTGAATATCAAATTTAGTTATTTTAATTATGCTTTATTTTTCTTGTTTTTGAGCATTGTTTGTACAATTGTTGCGGTGTGCATAAGAGGTAATTTGATATGATTGAACTTTTTTCGTTTTGGCTTATGAGTATTGTTGAAGATGACCCCATTCCTTATGAAATTTCAAGTATATGTTTTTGCTATACAAAAAATGGTGACACAAAAACGCTTTTTATGGGCGGTTGCGAATTTGAACCAAAGCCAAACTACCAATTTGATTATTTTCCTCTTGAAGCACAATTTTTTGACTGCACTGAACTAAAAAAAATACCATTAGCGCACTATGACGAAATTGTGTGCGATTTAATTGATGAGGGCTTTTCAAGTGACTACATAAAAAGTCAGTACTACGGCAAACGCATATACTATGGCGAATATAACACCAATTTAAAATATCTATTCACTGTTTTAAATTAAAGTGTTTGTACTTTTGTAAAATTTTTGCTAAAATATGTTTGGAGAAAATTATGGAAGTACTAAGGGAGTATTCTCAACTTGTAAATAAAACAAAGCAAATTTTAGCATATGATATTTCAGAAACACCAATGCTTGACAAAATGTCTGATGCCGACCTTGAATATATTGCAAATCACAGCAATTTCACAGATGACAAAAAACTTGTTGGCGAGCTTGGTGAACTTATATTTCAGTTAAATGACTACACACCAGCAGTTGTGAACTATGTCACAATTTTTTTGTATTGCCATAGATATAGTGAAGTGATGGAATTTATTTCAAAGCTTTACGCGGGACACATAAATGGCGCAACATACACAAGCCGTGCAAGAGAGTACAATATTGAAGAGCGTCTTTTTGATAGGTTTATTGAAGTTACAATGGTTGGTAAAATCCCAGTTGAACTTTATATGCCACTTATTCTTAGTTGTATTTTTGAAGAAAAGAGCAATCTCTATATTTGGCACGATATTGCAATGGAATATATGCAAAACTATATGCGTGAACATCAAGACGAACTCGGCGACTATGTACTAAACAACAGTCAGTATGAACTTATGTATTTGACACTTATTTTGAGCTTTGACACTCAAAAAGGCATAAGCATAATTTTCAACGATATGTCACACAAAAATGTCAGCGAAGAAAATGCTGAGTATTTCTTGAAAAAGTATATCAATGACACACTAGCATTTTTTGATAAGTATTTGCCACAGGACAAAGAGCGTCGCTTTCATTACATAAAAGTTATTTCAGCAATAAAAAACAATGTTGAAGTTGAAAGTAGGCTTGAAAAGATATTTGATGATGAAAAAGACCCTCAAATCAAAGAATTTTTGTCCAAAAGGCTTGGAATTAGTGAAAACTTGACATTTGGAACAGAAGCGCATTTTACAGTGTTGTCACATAAAAAAGTAGTAGCCCCTCAGGAGCGTACACTCGGTGTTGCATTTGAAAATTTGCCACTTAGTTTCAAAAGTGGGAAGCAGGCAGATGATGTTGATAAAACATATTTAATTCAAGTTTTCAAAGATGAGAAAAACTTATTGAACCTTTCAAGCTTAAAGTCACTTTATGAAGTGTTTGATGCCGAAAGTTTAAACAGTTTTGCAGAAAAGCTTTTTGACAAACACAGCCAAAGCTCTGACATTCTTGCAAGCAAATGGTGCGTTAGAATGTTTTCACTACTATCCAAAGACTTGTTTGAGAGAAAAATTTATGAGTTTTTGTATGTGCTTTATAATTTGAATAGGAATAAAGAGGCAAGGTACTTAACGCTATGCTTACTTTATAGCCAAAAACCAAACTTCATTCAGATGTTTGAAAGACTTAAAAAATTTGAAAGTTTTTCAAAATACACTGATGAATATGTTGAAATATTCGCCTCACAAAACAAGAAAAATGTTGAAGAAGTCAAAGACCTTATTGTCCCACAAACTTTAAGTGAAGAGCAAACGCAAAATGAGATAAAAAGATTATATCTTAACTTTGTATCTCACAGGACATATTCTCGTGACATATTCACAAAGCTATTCATTCACCACAAAGTGTTCAATGCGTTTGCAAATCGCCTTGTGTTCGGTGAA
This sequence comes from uncultured Clostridia bacterium, assembly GCA_944384385.1. Lineage (GTDB taxonomy): Bacteria > Bacillota > Clostridia > Christensenellales > UBA1242 > UBA5893. The sequence continues at coordinate 4,266 of CALWTG010000043.1, forward strand.
TATAGGCAAGATAAGTTATATTCAATATTTTTGGTCAAAGGCCAGGAAGTTGTTTACATCTATGGCACAAGACAAGAGGGTAGTGATGTTACAATAAGTTTAGTACACTCACTTGATATTGATGACAGGTTTGAAAATGTTGACTTGAAGCTCAAAGATGCACTTTTTGAACAATTCCATGAAAGCAAAATTGATGTTAGAGATTTTAATCGTGCAAGTATGTCAGTGGGCAATTTTTACGGCACAATAGTTGACGGCGAACAATTTGTAAAAAATTTGCAAAACCACGACTTTAAGCCAAATGTCAAAGAAGGAGAAGTTCAGTTTTCTTCAATGGTATGCGAAAACAAAATGTTAAACATTCTTGTTGAAGTGTCTTTTCAAAAACCAATCACCACAATTTCGCCAGTTGCAACACTTGATAGCATAAGATTTTATAGGCTTAGCGAAGTTATGCGTGACCAGCAAAAATACATCACAGTCAAATCTCAAAGTTTGAGCCTAGGCGGTGTAGAAGAGCGATATTTTGACTATATTTTGTCACTTATAAAGAACTGATAAATTTCGACCAAAAAGGTACTTTTTGGTCATTTTTTTTACTAGGGTTTATGTGTCTAAATTTGTTATAATATCTCTGTTTTAAGGAGATAGTATGGAAGGACGCGACATATTAAAATTTATGGCACAACAAGCGAAAAATAGGTTAAGGGGCAAAGACACAAGCCACAAATCAAATGTAAAAACAATTGAAGTACAAGACGATGAAAAGCTTTATTTTCTAGTGAAAAAGACAGTTGATGACAACTGCATAAATCCACTTGCCGAGCTCATAGATATAAAATATTATAAGTCACTATCAAACGAGCAAAAAGAAAGATATTTTTTTAATATTGCAGATAAATATAGACGACTAAAAACCAGATATGAACATGAAAAATTAAAGCAAGTTAATTGAAAAACTTTGCAATAAGGTTTTATTATGATATACTAAACATATGGACATTTTAAAAGATTTAAATGAAGCACAAAAACAAGCACTCTTAAATTGTAAGGGTGCTGTTTTGGTAACTGCTGGGGCTGGCAGTGGCAAGACCAAACTTTTGACAAATACCATTGCTTACATAATCAAAGAGCAAGGAATATCTCCACAAAATATATTGGCAATCACATTCACGAACAAAGCGGCGAATGAGATGAAAAACAGAATATATAATCTCGTTGGGAGCGTTAGCGGACTTTGGATATCTACTTTCCACTCAATGTGTTTAAAAATGCTCAGACAAAACATATCTAAACTTGATGGCTACACAAACGAATTTTCTGTTTATAGCGATAGTGATAGTGATAAACTTTTAAAGCAGGTGATAAAAGACCTTTCACTTCCACTTGAAAACGAAAAACACTATGCAACAGTCATCAGTTATTGTTAAAATCAAAATATTGATGTTTATAATTATGAAAAAAATTCAAGACGAGATGAAGATGATTCAATAAAAGTATATGAAGCATATGAAGAGGCACTCAAAAAAAACAATGCCATGGACTTTGACCACCTTTTGTCAAACGCCTATGAGCTTTTGGTCACAAACGCTGATGTTTTAAATAGTTATCAACAACGCTTTGAATATATTTTTGTCGACGAATTTCAAGACACAAACACAATTCAGTATGACATTGTCAAACTTTTGTCACAGGTTCACAAAAATGTGTTTGTTGTTGGAGATGAAGACCAATGTATTTACACATGGCGTGGTGCAAACTTTCAAAACATATTCAATTTCAAAACTGACTTTGCGCCAGTGAAAGTATTTAAACTTGAACAAAATTATCGAAGCACAAAAAATATCATTGAAACGGCAAACAAACTGATATCAAACAACTTTGAGCGATTTGATAAAGTGCTTTGGACGCAAAACGACCAAGGCAAAGAAATTGAGTGCACAAAATACTATGATGAGCAAAATGAAGCAGAGTCTGTCGTGTCAAAAATTTGGGCAATGACAAACCATGGCGACTATAAATTAAGTGACATAGCAATACTTATGAGAATAAACGCCTTGTCACTGCCATTTGAGCAAAAGCTTTTAAACTACAATATTCCATACAGAATATACGGCGGTTTTAAGTTCTATGAAAGACAAGAAATAAAAAACATAATAAGTTATTTAAGAATTTTTACTAATCCAAGCGATGAAACGGCGCTTTTGAGAATAATAAACTTTCCAAAGCGTGGGATTGGTGATGGCGCAATTATGAAGCTCAGGCAATACGCCATTGACAATAATATGACAATGATACAAGCAATGAAAGAGCTTGCAAAGGGCGTTGATGGCTATTCTCAACTGACACAAAAAATAAAACCATTTATCACTTCTTATGAAAAACTAAATGCTTTAAGGTCATCTATGTCTTTATCTGAGCCTACGCAGATTGTAATTGATGAATATGGCGTCAAAAGCGCCTACCTTGAACAAACCGATGACAACATAGAAAAACTTATGAATATTGATGTTTTTGTCAACTCTGTTGTTGAGTTTGAAAAGTCAAATGGTGACGCTGGTTTGTCAGAATTCCTTGAAAGCATAACGCTTGAAGCAGACATTGACTATTTGGGCGATGACACAGTAACTGTTTCAACAGTTCACTCTGTCAAAGGTCTTGAATTTAAAGTCGTTTTCATAGTCGGCGTTGAAGAGGGCATTTTCCCACTGTCACGAAGCTCATTTAGTCAAAAAGAAACAGAAGAAGAGCGTAGGCTTATGTATGTTGCAGTCACAAGAGCAAAAGAGCGTCTGTTTATTTCATATGTACAAAGCAGATACCTACATGGCAAAAGGTCATATACTTCGCCTAGTAAGTTTTTGAGTGAAATGGAAATTGATGCAAAGCCAAAACAACGCAAATTTGATTATCAGCAGTTTATAAATCGTAATGTGGACAATAATTTCACAAAACCTGTAAGTTCGTTATCTCAATCTTCAAACTATGCAATGTCAAATCAAAATCAGCATGAGAAAAAAGATGTGTCACAGTATAAGATTGGGCAAAAGGTGTCGCATCCAAAGTTTGGAAAAGGTGAGATTGTTGACATTGTGGACGACGGCGTATGTGCAGATATTGTTTTTGAAAATGTTGGGAAAAAGACGCTTATATTAGAGATTGCTCCACTAGAAATTTTGTCGTGAGGTGTATTATGGAAGAGATGAAACAACTGGTTGAAAAGTTAAATGACTATGCGTATCGCTACTATGTTCTTGATGCGCCTGTGATTTCAGATGCAGAGTATGACAAACTTTATGATAAACTTGTCGCACTTGAAAAACAAACAGGTGTGATTTTACCAAATTCGCCAACACAAAGAGTTGGAGACACCGTTCTTTCAAACTTTAAAAAAGTCACGCACGAAGTTAGACTTTATAGCCTTGACAAATGTCAGTCAAAAGAGCAACTGCTTGCATGGATGAACGATGTTTGCGAAAAAGAAAATGATGTTGATTTCACACTTGAATACAAGTTCGATGGACTGACAATAGTTTGCTCATACGAAAATGGCCTTTTGCAGTCATGTGCAACAAGGGGCAACGGAATTGTCGGCGAAGATGTTACGCTCCAAGTAAAGACCATAAAAAGCGTGCCACTTAAAGTGAACTTTAAGGGCAAGCTCATTGTTCAAGGCGAGGGAATGATTACACTCTCAAACTTAAAAAAATTCAATCAAAAATATCCTGATGAAGCACTAAAAAATGCACGCAATGCAGTCAGTGGTGCAATTAGAAATTTGGACCCAAAGGAAACGGCAAAACGAAATTTGGACTGGTTTTGCTACAATGTGCTTTATGCAGAGAGCAAAACATTTTCATCGCAAATTGAGATGTTTGAATTTTTAAAACAAAACGGCTTTTTGATTTCTCCATACAAGCATTTCAAAAATGCACAAGACATACTTGACGAGATAGATAAAGTTGACAAACAAAAAAGTTCGCTCGACATTTTGATTGATGGAATGGTTGTTAAAATAAACTCAATGAAGCTTAGAGATGAGTTTGGGTACACTTCAAAATTTCCTAAATGGGCAATGGCATATAAGTTTGAAGCACAAGAACTTTCAACAATATTAAAAGATGTTATTTGGCAAGTTGGTCGCACTGGCAAAGTCACACCAATTGCAATTATTGAACCAGTCAATCTAAGCGGAGCAACAATATATCGTGCTACGCTCAATAACTATATGGATATATTGCGTAAAAACATTTCGATAGGCTCTCGTGTTTTTATTAGGCGAAGCAATGAAGTTATCCCAGAAATCACAGGACTTGCAGAAAAACTTGAAGGTTCCGTAGATATTAAAAAACCAATTTATTGTCCAAGTTGTGGAACAAAACTTGTGCATATTGGTGCGCTTGATTTTTGTCCAAACACAGACGCATGTCCAGAACAAATAGTAGATAGACTAACGCATTTTGCAAGTCGCAACGCAATGGATATTGAAGGATTTAGAGATAGCACATCAAAACTACTTTATGACACAGGACTTGTCAAAGATGTTGGTGATTTATATAGTTTGACAGAACAAGACCTTTTGAAATTGCCTCTTTTCAAACAAAAAAAAGCAAGTAATTTGCTTAGTGCTATTGAAAAGAGCAAAGATGTTGAGCTTAGTAATTTTATTTATGCACTTGGCATTTTAAACGTAGGAACAAAGACAGCAAAAGACATCTCAAAATATTTTAGAACACTAGACGACTTAAAAAATGCAACAGTGGAAGAACTTGCAAAAATTCGTGACATAGGTGATGTTGTTGCAAAAAGTATTGTGGACTATTTCAGTAATGAGAAGAATTTGAAACTTATTGATAAGCTACTGTCTGCGGGCATAAAAATCAAAAATAGTACTCAAAGCGGAAAAAGTGAGGGCATATTTGCTGGCAAGACTTTTGTTCTTACGGGAACGCTTGAAAGCTTTACAAGAAGTGAGGCAACGGCACTAATTGAGCAAAATGGCGGACAAACATCGTCATCGGTTAGCAAAAATACTGACTATGTTCTTGCTGGTAGCGAGGCTGGAAGCAAACTTGCCAAGGCAAAAACGCTTGGAATTGAAGTGATGGATGAACAAACTTTCAAAAAATTGCTAAAAATATAAAAAATGTATGCACAAAATAAGTTTTTTATGTTACAATAGCAAGGATTGAACAAAATATAT
>CALWTG010000044.1 GCA_944384385.1 uncultured Clostridia bacterium
TTGGTGAAATAAAAGAAGGTGCAGGACTTTTGGCAATCAAAGGCGATGCACCAGTTGTGCCAATTTGGATAAAGAAAAAACCAAAACCTTTTTGTTTAAATACCATCTATGTTGGTGAGCCTTTTTCGCTAAACAAAGATCAACTTAAAGAAAGTTCAGAGATTATAAAGCAAAAGCTATTAGCTCTTCATGACCAAACAATCAAGAAAAAATAATTTGATTTAGTGGACTTTATTTGTGAATGCTGTTAAATTATAATTAGGAGTAACGATGGAAGAAGTAAAGTTTAATTTGAGCGAGATAGACAAGACATTTGCCAGATACAAAAAAGATGACATTTATGATGGCGTTGTTATACTCAAAAGAGATGACGGAGTTATATTCAATATAGGTGGGAAAAGTGATGCCTTTATTGATAAAAGTGATTTTGAAGATTATGATGCCGTCAAAGTTGGTGATAGATTCAAAGTGGCAATACTTGGAACAAAGACAGAAGACGGAATGGTGTGCGTTTCAAAAAAGATTGCCGACCGAATTATAATAGGCTCGACAACGGCAGAAAAGTTGAGATTTGGCTCAGAAGTATCTTTTTATGTGACAGGAATAAAAGATGGTGATCTTGTTTCAAAACTTGGCGTATATGATTTAGTTGTCCCACATGATGAAATTGATACAAGACCAAGACATTTAAGCTATTATTTAAACAAACAGTTAAAAGGAATAGTCACTGAAATCAATCGTGATGACAAGCAAATTGTGTGCTCAGTGAAGATGCTAAAAGAACAACTGCAAGAGTCATTAGAAAATCAATTTTGGAGCAGTATATTCATCAACAAAGTCGTCGATGGTGTTGTTGAAAAAATTATGCCATATGGGGCTTTTGTTAAAGTTGATGGTATTTCATGTTTTATTCATATCTCTGACATTGCATATGAAAGAGTTGAAAATATTGAAGATTACTTAAAAGTTGGTCAAACTTATAAGTTTAGGGTTATAAAGATTGACAAGCTTAATCACAAAGTATCACTTGGTTTAAAGCAGTTAACTGAAAATCCAAGAAAGACACTTTTAAAGAAATTGGCAGTTGGTGAGAAGTACCCAGGTACTGTTGTCAAAATTCTTGCTTTTGGTGCAATCATAAAATTGGACGATATGAATATATCTGGGCTTTTACATGTTTCTGATGCAACTTCGTCTAATAATAAAAGAATTTATGAAATAGTTAAACTTGGTCAAAAAGTTGAAGTGGAAATTAAGAGCATCGACATAGAAAAAGATAGAATTAGTTTCAAGTTATAAAGACATAAAAATACAACAAAAAAGGAGCTTTGCAAAATACCAAAACTCCTTCTTTTATTAGTTATATTTTATTAGTTATATTGATAATAGATTAAATTTTTTACTCGTCCAATTTTTTCTCGACATCATCTATTTGGTCTTGAAGTTTCTTTATTTCAAGCTTTCTGTTTAATGTGTCAAGTCTTTTCTTTAATTGTATTTCATCATCGAAATTTGGAGCAGGTGAAGTAGAGTCAAGTGTTATTGTTGTTCTTCTACTTAGTCCAGTCAATTTTAAACCGACAACAAAGTAAATCACCTGAAAAACTTCTACGCCAAGTATAAGTCCTATTGGTAAAACATATGAAAGATAATCAACAAAGTTTATGTCTGACATTGCAACATATATTCCAAGTGCAATCGTCGCTAAAAATGTCAATAAAATTATAATATAATAACATTTTGCAAGGGTGTATTTGCCATCAAGTTTTTTTGTTGTAACAATGTCGCATAGTGTCAACAAAAGTAAAATGCTAGCAACGGTGGTGAGAGTTATATCTAGCCACGTAACAATTGAAGTTTGAAGATATAATCTTCTTGCAGAAAGAAATATTGCGGTTACTAAACATATAAAGGTTATTACTACCATTGTTCTGTAAATCAATGATAAAAGTACTCTTTTTTGTTTGTTATCCATAAGCACCTCTTTTGTAGCTATCATATATTAAACTTTTAAAAAAGTCAAGAGCATTAAAATACTTGCACAGAAGTATGCAAATGAGATATATTAAAACTATGGAGTTATTATGAAAGTTGCAGTTATAACAGGCTCGTCAAGGGGAATTGGCAAAGATATAGCAAAAGTATTTGCAAGGCAAGGCTATGCCGTTATTATTTGTTACAACAAATCAAAAGAGTGCGCAGAAAATTTGTGTGACGAAATTGTTAAAAACGGTGGAAACGCCATTTCAACAAAACTTGATGTTACAAATGTAGATGAGATAAAAAATATGCTAAGTTACACAGTTAAGTGTTTTGGTCATATAGATGTGGTTGTCAACAATGCAGGAATTGCTCATAAAGCGCTTTTGATTGACGAAGACGAAAGCACTATAAGCAATATTGTTGATACAAACTTAAAAGGCACAATAAATGTTACAAAATATGCGTTGCCATATTTATTAGAAAATGGTAAGGGCAAAATCATCAACATATCATCAATTTGGGGTGTGGAAGGGGCTTCATGTGAGGCTGTATACTCCGCCTCTAAGGCTGGGATAATTGGCTTTACTCGTTCAATAGCAAAAGAATATGCCTATAACAACATAACAGCTAACTGCATTTGTCCCGGCGTTGTTGACACTGATATGAATAAAAATTTATCAAAGCAAGAACTTGATGACCTTGTTGAAAGTATTCCTCAAAAGCGTATGCTTAAAGGTGAGGAAATAGGCAATCTTGCACTGTTTTTGGCAGAACAAACTGGTGATTATATCACAGGACAAAGCATAGTTATTGATGGTGGATTTTTGCTATAGTGTAATGTCAAATTATAATTATAAAAATAGCCACAAAACTTCGAGTTCGTGGCTATTTTAATGGAAGAAAAGAAGATTCTATGGAGCTGATAGCCGGAATCGAACCGGCGACCTATTGATTACGAATCAATTGCTCTACCTACTGAGCCATATCAGCAACACATATCTATTATATAATAATTTATTAATTTATTAAAATGTTTTTTAAAAATAATTTTATATTTTTCTAATAATAGCAACTACTTTTCCAACAACACTTATGTTTTTGCCTTCAATTGGTTGATATAAAGCGTTTGCAGGATGTAATGATATCTTGTCTTTGTTTTTATAAAAATATTTGACAGTTGCTTTATCTTCAACCATAGCGACGGCAATTTCCCCATTTTCAACGGTATTTTGAGAATGAACTATTGCCAAATCTCCATCATTGATTCCTGCATCAATCATACTGTCGCCTCTTACTTTTAGTGCAAAAAGAAGGCTATCATCATAATTACCGATAAGGGAAGAGGAGATTACGAGTCTATCTTCAATATTTTGTTCTGCAAGAATTGGTTGCCCAGCCGCAACTCTTCCAACAACAGGGAAATTCACAGTTGGTATTTCTTGTTTAACCAAATCAATACTTCTGCTTTTGAACCCAGATTTTTTAATGTAACCAGAGAGTTCAAGCCTATCAAGATATTTTTTGACTGAGTTTATTGATTTTAGATTGACATTTGCCGAAATTTCACGGTAGGTTGGAGGATATCCGGAATTTTTAGTATATTCTTCAATAAAAGATAAAATATCCTGCATTTTTTGTTCTGACTTTTTCATGTTTTTTCCTTTTTCGGTCTTATAATATCAAAGATTTCGTCAAAAGTCAAACATTTGTTCTATTTTTACTACCTAAGTTTTACTTTGTCAGCCACACTGCGTCTTATATCTTCGCTCATTGCCGCATAGTGTTTTTTGGTTGTGTTGACATCTTTATGTCCCAAAACTTCTGCAACAACATAAATGTCGCCGGTTTCACGATACAAATTTGTGCCATAGGTGCTTCTTAGTTTGTGAGGCGAAATCTTTTTAAGTGGCGAAGCTATTTTGCTATATTTTTTTACTAGGTTTTCAACTGCACGAGTTGTTATTCGCTTTTTTTGAAGTGATACAAAAAGAGCATTTTCTTTGCTGTTTTCAAGCCAAATCGCTCTGTCATCAAGCCACTTTAAAAGCGCATCTTTGACTTCATCAGAAAAGTACAAAATTACTTGGTTTCCACCTTTGCGTGTAATTTTAAAGGAGTTGTTGTCAAAATCAACGTCCCCAATATTTATTCCCACACATTCGCTAACACGAATTCCAGTTCCAAGAAATAGACTCAAAATGGCGACATCTCTTGATCTTGTGTGCTTGTTATAAGCTTGTTGCCTTTTTGTCATATGGTCGGGACAATCTGCTTCATTGATGAGCTTTGCCACTTCATCAACTTCAAGGCGTATGATGTCTTTACTATGTATTTTTGGCGTGTCAACTTTTGCTGCAACATCAGTTTTTATGTTGTCATTTTTAAAGTTGTATTTAAAAAAGCTCTTAATAGTCGAGATTTTTCTTGCTTTGCCTTTTTCGCCATTATGATAAGTTTTTCCATTATATTCATAATAGGTAAGATAGCTTAAATACATTTCGATATCACGAATTTTCAAGCTTTCTAGGTCGGCAAATGTAATATCTTTTACATTTTTTTTAAACACATTGTTTGCTAAGTAATTGAAAAAAATTTCCAAATCTTTGCTGTAATTTAATCTTGTTAATGGCGAAGTGTAATTTTCAATTGACAAGAAAAAATTCAAGCAATAGTCAGGGAGTTTTTCAAGACTTTTACTTATTCCATTTTGACATTTAATTTCACGTTCTTTAACAAAATCACTCATACCGACATTTTAGCAAAACAAAAACAAGTTGTAAATAAATAATTGACTAATTGTTTGATTTAAGTTTATTATAATAATATGAAAAATCAAATTTTTTCTTTTGATAAAGCGTATATTGAAACTTTTGCAAGAGGCGTAAGTTATTCATATGTTGAAAATGCTTATAGCATTTTTCTTGATATTTTAGATGAATCAATGCAAGTTATCACGAAATTTCGACCTGTTGTAACAGACTATAATTGCCAAATAGTAAATGAATGTTTAAACGATGCACAGCTTCAAAATTCAACGCTTGATATTTTTATGAATATAAAATCTCCACAACTTGAGCTTGCCTTAGTTAAACTAAACAAAAACTATATAAAAAAATGGTTTAACAAGTTAAAATTGGCATGGTCAAGCAATAAAAAACCAAAGAAAAAAAGATGGTGGCAAAGAAAAAATAAAACAAAAACCGACAAAAATGACGAAATTAAAATAGGCGAGAAATATGATTTTCAGGCATTTAAGAAACAATTGATGCTTGAACTAGCAAAAAGATTTACACCAAAAACAACAATTTATGTGTCAAATTATGGCTTGCTTGTTCTTTGTAGCGAAGATTTGGGCATGGACATAAATCTTTTTATATGTTTTTCAAATGGTGAAAAATACACTTTATTCAATGAGCTGACAATGAACTTGACTTACATTGAATTTAAAGATAGAGAAAAAAATATTCACACAAAAAGATTAAGTACAAATGATAATTTTGTAAAAGCGCTTAGAATTTTTAATGGTTTGTATAGAAATATTTATTCAAAGCCATTAAATCAAATTTTGCTAGAAAGTGTTTTGTATAATAGTCCAGATGAATTATTTGAAAACAATGCTTATGATATGTTTATAAAACTTATAAATTTTATAAATGTAAGTGCTATGCAAACTTTTAAATCAATAACAGATGACGAAACTTCAATAATAAAAAACAATTTAATATCACAAAGCGAAATTTATGATTTTGTGAACTTTTTAAAGAATTTGGCAAAATTACTATAATTTTCGCCTATTCTACGCCTTATTATTCGCAAAAGCTGTCTTTTGCGAATAGTTTAGCAAAATTAAAAGTGATTTTTAACCCCTCCCTCTTTTAATAATCGCTTTTAAAACAATTGTAAAATAAATGAATAGTCCTTCATTTGCTTTTTTATTATCTTATAATTGGGCATAAATTTTGCAACTGTGTTCCAAAAATTTTTACTGTGGTTGAGATGCAACAGATGTGACAGCTCGTGTATGCAAACATAGTTTATGCAATCTTCTGGGAGCATAATTAGGCGAAAATTTAGTCTTATACGCTTTTTGTTGTCACAACTACCCCATTTTTTGCGTGCTTGGGTCAAAAAAAACTCGCTATATAACAGTTTCATAACGCTAGCCCAGTGTTTTAGTGCTGTTTCAAGCTTATCCTCTGCCCTTTTCTTTAACCATTTTTTTAAGCTTGACACACCATCTTTACGGTTTTTTATTTGAGCTATGTCACCTATTTTAATAGTATTATCGTCATATGTAATATCATAAGCAATGCCACCCAAAAGCAACTTTTTGTAGTCAAGAAAATCAACATTTTTACAATTGTCATTGTTTATTCTTTTTAAATGAGTGAGTATCCAATTTCTTTTTTCTGATATTAGTTGTTGTATCTTTATTTCAGGATAAGTTAGCGGACAAAAAACTGTAATTATGCCTTGGTTATCAATTTTTATGGCGACACTTTTTCGCCTACTTCTTTTAACATATATTTTATTTGTCATAATATCATAATACAACATTTAGAGGTACTATGCAAGCTTATAATACAGTACTATGCAAAAACATAATACCTTTAAAATATTGACATTGAGAGTGATTAAGGTTTATAATAATGTCGAAAAGGAAATTTATATGGCGAAAGAAGAAATACCTCGTGGACAATTGTCTAACATCATACTTTCTACTCTTTTTGATAACGATAAATACGGCTATGAAATAATTGAAGTAGTCAAACAACAAACTGACGGAAAAGTTGTCATTAAGCAACCTACCCTTTATAGCAGTTTGCGTCGTATGGAAGAGCAAGGGCTCATTACTTCTTATTGGCGTGATAGTGAAATTGGCGGAAGACGCCACTATTATTCTATTACAGATTATGGCAAGAAGTATGCAGAAAAATGGCACTCTGACCTTAATGAATTTTTGTTGTCACTAAAAAATATGCCAACAACTTCTAATGGTCAAACAACTGTATTGGAACAAGGAAATTTAGTTGACCTTGCGACAAAAAAACAAGAGAAAAAAGAAGAGTTAATTCAAAAGCCAAATCAAGATAAAACTTTTGTTCAATACGACCTTTTCACCTCTCCTACTCTAATTTCTGAGCCATCAAACGAACTTTTTGATTCAATAAAGAAATTGCGTGCAGAAGCTGATGATGAATATTCTAAGCCAAATGATGACAAAAATGACAAGATTGAAATGCTTTCAAGTTTAAGAAATTCAAATTCATCTGTTCAAGAAGACATAACAACAAACTATGTTGCAAAAAGTTATAGCGTCAATCAAGACACTGATGTTAAAAAAGCATTTTTTGATTTAACAAAAAACAACAGAAGTTTCGCAAGTGCTCTTCGCAACAATGAAATTGAAACAAAAGACGCTGATGAAGTTGAAACTCATGAATGTATAGATGAAAATACCCATACAATAGATATAAATACAACGGTAGAGAAAAACGACGCTGATGTAACTGATACTACCCCTACAATAGATTTACCAAAAGAACCCCATATTGAAATAAATAATGACGATAGATCAAATAGTGCAAGCTATCAAGAAACAATATATCAAACGACAAAGTTTGATAGTGATGATGTTAGCTTTGTTGATTTAAATCAATTAAACAACGAAAATCAAAATGATCAAAATAGTCAATTAAGTGATGTCTCTTCAAAAACTGAATCCGTGCCACAAAACACTTTAAATGAAACAAACACAACAACTATTGATATTGCACATTATGAAGTCAAAAAAGATGACGAAAAGAAAACGATTGATGATGCCGTTTATATCACATCGACGCCAGAAGAAATCAACATCCCAAAAGTCAAGAGAATAACTTCTGAAAGGTTTGAAAAAATAACAAGGAACTATACATCTTTCTTAGATGAAAAGCTAAGAAAAGAAAAAGAAGAAAAAGAGGCTATTCAAAACCAAACATACGAAGAACAACATTCGCAAGATGAAGTTGAACAAACAATAGACGAGCAAGAGCCTGAGGAAGAATATATTTATCCAAGACAACAACAAATAAACAATTTGCAAGATCTCGGAAGATATTACAAAGAGAACAATTTAAAATTCGCAGTTTATTCTGACAACAAAAACACTAATATGAAAAGATATGTGAGAGTTAACTGGCTTAACTGTCTGTCGTTTAGCATACTTACCTGTCTAGCGATGGTGATATCGCTTGTTATGTTCTTGATTTTAAAAAATGCACAAACAACTTGGAACTTTTTATACATTTTAATACCATTATTATTTATATGTGTTGATGTATTTTACATATATAAGTATTACAAATCAAAAAACACTTTGACTTTAACTTCAAATGTACTTAATTACAACTGGATTTATCAATTGACATTGTGCATTGTAACAATACTTGTGTTATGTTCAATAAATGTTCTTGCTGGATTAAACATTGAAAACGTATATAATTATTTGACAACTCTTTTATACCTTAGCGTAATCTCTGTGCTATATCCATTATGGTCTTTGATTAATTATGTGATTATAAAAGTTGTAAATTATAAAAATAGCAAATAAAAAAACGGAATAAATAACTTCCGTTTTTTTGTTTCTATTTAGCGATTTCTTGGAATCTGCTTTCACGAATCACATTGACTTTAATCTGTCCTGGATATTCCATCTCATCTTCAATTTTCTTTGCAATGTCTTTTGCAAGGAACATTGCATCAGCGTCAGATACTGCATCTGGTTTTACTATTATTCGAACTTCTCTGCCCGCTTGAATTGCATATGATTTATCGACACCATTAAATGAGTTGGCAATTTCTTCAAGCTTTTCAAGACGCTTTACATAAGCATCAAGAGTTTCACGGCGTGCGCCTGGTCTTGAACTTGATATTGCATCGGCAACCTGCACAAGTATTGCCTCTATGCTATGGAACTCAACACCAAAATGATGAGCTTCAATGCAGTGAATTACTTCTGGTGATTCTTTGTACTTTTTAGCTAGGTCAACACCTATTGTAACGTGTGTGCCTTCCATTTCATGATCAAGAGCTTTTCCTATGTCATGAAGAAGACCGCCACGTCGTGCGATTTTTGCGTCAGCGCCAACTTCTTCTGCCAAAAGACCGGCAAGATAACAAGTTTCAAGACTATGCTTTAAAACATTTTGCCCATAGCTTGTTCTGTATTTAAGTCTGCCCAGCACTTTTACAAGTTCAGGATGCATGTTGTATATTCCAGCATCTTCAAC
>CALWTG010000045.1 GCA_944384385.1 uncultured Clostridia bacterium
TTTCTGTTACTTTCTATTCAGTTTTCATGGTTCATACCTACCCCTTGGGGTAGATAACGTCTTGATATTACCACACCCTCTACCCCATTGTCAATAACTTTTTTGAGATTTTTTAAAAAATTTTAGAAAAGTTGTCATAAAAAATATTTTTATGGCATTTGTCGTTTTTTCATGCAAGATTTTTTTAAAAACAACCCCAAAATGTATTCACTTTGCATTATCATCCTAACAAAAAAAAGAACTATACAAAAATACAGTAAGTTCTTTTTTATTTTATAGGTTCAAATAGTTAACATTTTAATTTTATTGCATCACCATATTTCCTAAACGACTGCGTGGCATGGCATGACAGTAAACACGGCATGACAGAAAAAAGAATTGCGACGCTTTTTCACCACTTAAACTCAGACTGTCAAAAAACAAGTGAGACAAGGCTCGACAAGTCGTGTCACGCACGAGCGTACTTCGTACGTGACTGTGTGGCACGGCTTGGCAGTAAACGCAGTATCACGCAGTTTTTTGGCAGTCTGAGGCTATTTGTTTTCATCACCATGGTAAAAATCAAATGCTTGCATTATTTCATCAAGATCTTCTTTTGGATTTATTGCCTCTTTTAAATCAAAACCACTTTCATTGACTTCGGGCACTGCACGAACTTTTGATGTTATTATATTTGCATAGGCATTGTTTTGTTCATCGTTCTCACTCAAAAACTTATCAGCAAGATTGTCGTATTCACCGTCCAATTTCTCCTTCCCGTCATAAATTGGTTTTATTAGCGGTGCTTTATCTTCAATTCTTGAAAGCTCTGTTTGTGCTGATAGCATATCTTTTGGAAGTTGTTTGCGTTCCACCTTTACCTCTTTTAAACTATCTTTGTTTGAATAAGAACTGAGTTTGTTTATGAGCGACTTAATTTTATCAGTGTCGTTTTTCATTGGAGTGGACATACTATATAGTTTATAATCTTCTTTTAGAGTGGATTTAATATTGTCTTTAAACTCAGTCAAGAGTTTGTTGACATTTTCAATTTCCTCAATTTGTGGATATTTTTCAAGTATTATGTTCAAAAGTTTTTCCCACTTCTCATACAAAAGTCCAAGCTGTTGAATTTTTAGTTTATAAACATTTTTTGAACTTCTCTCAATTTGTCTCGCTTTCTCCACGGCAGCAGTAAGTGCGATTGAAATACTTTTGTTTTTGTCGTCAATCTCCTTATCCTTGCCAAGATATTTATCAAGCTTTTGACTAAGCATTCGGTTTTGTGTTTCAAGGTCTGAAATGTGTTGATGCAAATCAACTATGTAAAGATCAACCTCTTTTTTATTGTAACCATTTTTTGATGAAGAAAAATTCATATTAGTTGCTCCTAGTGTTTATGTTTGCACGCTTTGCCATATTTGTTAGGACAAATAACACAAGTGCCACCTGCAAAAAAACAAACTCCCACAAATTGACATACGCAAACTTGTATATACCCAATAATAACACCTCAAGTGAGCATATTACAAACACTTTTAAGTGGATATTTTGACGAAAAATGACAAATACGATAAGCGAAGCAAGACCAAATATGAAGATATACACAGGATAAACATTGAACAAATTAAAACCGTAAAATTGTTTATAAACTCCAAACACACCAGAAAGCATCAACAAACTTCCAAGCCAAAGCTTTGAATCTTGTACAAAAAACGCGCTTGCAAGAAGTAGCATAATCGCCACCAAAACAAGCGCAGTAGAAAACCAAATTTTTTGGAAAGCAGGCATAAACATAAGGGCTACATAAAGCCCAATCAAAAGTCCATCAACTATTTTTAACAATATGTTTACTTTCATTTGCCTTTCGTCTTTTAGTGTAAATAACTATTAGACAAATTATACCAAAAGTCATCAAAAGTAAGCTTAAAAGTTGAGATACTTTCATTGAACCAATATAAAGACTGTCGCCTCTAAATGTTTCAATAATGCACCTAACTGCACCATAGCAAATAAAGTAAAGCGACATCATAACCCCGCGAGTTTTGACTTTGTTTTTAAATAGCCACATAAACACAAAGAATATAATAAAGTCGCATATACTTTCATAAAAGAAAGTACTTAAATGCCACACTCCATCAATTTTTGTTGAAAATGGGAACCAAGTGAGTGCAGGGTCTGTGACTTCAATACCATAACAGCAACTTGAAAAATAACAACCAATTCTTCCGATGGCTTGACCCAAAATAAGCGCCACTACCGCAATATCTGCAATATCAATGAAATTCTTTTTGTGAATGACACAATAAAGAGTGACACCAACAGCACCCCCAATCACACCACCATATATAGCCATACCGCCGTTCCATATTTCAAACACTTCCAAAAAAGTATAAGCGTGATCACTGAAAATGACATAATAAAGTCTAGCACCAACAATAGCAAGTGGCAAAACATAAAGGGCAAGCAAAATGATATCATCGCTTTTTAAATTTCTATACTTTGCAAGTTTCCAGGCAACAAAAACTCCAAGCAACATTCCAAGTGCTATTAGTATGCCATAAAACTTTATTTCAAGGCCAAATATCGAAAAACCGTCAATAACTAAATTCATAATAGTATATTATAAGCATAAAAACAAAAATAGGTCAATAAAATTGTTGCCGTAACCATAAGTGTGTTTTTTACCGTTAACGCTCAAACAAAAACATGAAAAAAACCTAGACACATAAATTGTCTAGGTTTTGTGCGATTTTAGCGATTGTAAGTTATTTCCTTTGGCTTATCTTTTTCAGTTGAAGCTTCTTTAAGCATATTCAACCTTTCCTTAAGCTCAGCCTGATTTCTTATCAAGACAATGGACTGTTTTCCTTTCTTTCTTCCATCAAGCTTATAGTCCTGTGTTTCAACTGAAATTGGGAACCCGTTTACGCCAGTTTTTTCTGCTGTCATAGCATAGTCCAAAAGCGCCAACATTTCCATTTTGTCAACAAGTTCTTCAGCATTCACTGAGGCACTGACTTCTTTTACTTCTTCATTACCGCGTGATCTTATTGTAATCACCGTTGCCCCACGGCGTTTATTACTTTTGCTATATCTTTCTCTTACTGTGTCTGAAAACAATTTCCTAGCGGCTTCAGCTGTTTGATTGTTGTTAAAATCCACACTTGAACGCTCATCATTTTCCCAAGTCGAACTTACTGGATTAAAATATTCAGAAGCAACATGATACTTTGGAGCAAAAGCTGAAACATCTGGCGCTTCCATGTTGTTTAACTTTCTTTCAACATTCTGTCTTTTTTTGTCAATCTTTCTTGCTTTGCGAGTTTTTCCTTCTTTGGTGTAAAAATCGCCCACAAGTCCATAAACATAACGTTTATTTGCATACTTGAGCTGTTCTGCATTTATTCCAGCCCTTTGTCTTTCAGAAGTTACAGGAGCAATATTAAATTTGGTTAGTCCATACGAAGATTTGATGTAGTTTCTTGCAGCTTTAAATGAATTGTCCCTTACTTTAACAACTGAATGATAATTACTATTTTCATTATCCAACATCCCGACTTTTGCCATTTCGGCAACACTATCAGCATTTTTAATTTGCGCCTTTTTCCTTGAGAAAAGACCGGTTAAACTAAATGAACCCGCAGCAATTCCGCCAGCGATAGCAATTCCTCCCGCAAAAATTGCAATATCAAAAGCAATCAACTGAGGTAATAAAGCAACTGCACCCAAACCAATCGCAAGCGCAGCACCAGCCACAGCTAATGCTGCAATAATTGCTCCTACCAATGAGAACTTTGTTCTTTTACGCATCTTTGCCATGATTTCCCTCCATATTTTCACTAAATTATACAACGACTTACCCTTAAAGTCAATACCTCATTTTTTACTTTTTTGAAACTTTGCGTGGCATAGCAATTTGCATAAAATTCTTTGAATCTTTGTATAACTTTTCAATATTAAATCTTGCCCTTGTTTCTTTTGTAAATATATGAACCAATATGTCTTTAAAATCAAGCACAATCCAATCACCTTTAAAAAGACCGTCACTGTGCAAACAAACACACTTTTGAGAAAATTGTTCTTTGAACTTCAAAGCCAAACTCTTTGCCGTTTGTGAATTTTGACTCGTAGCAATCACAAGACGTTTTGCAGTTTTGGTCTTTTTTTCAACATCGAGCAAAAGAACATTTATTGCGTTATTTTGAACCAAATATTCTCCCATTTCTTTAACAACTTCATCGATATCAACTTCCATTTTAACTCCGTATTTAATATGATAACATAAATTAAATTTTATTGCAATTGTTTAAGTTGATTATGTTTTGTCCATATTTATTATATGAAAAAAATATTTATTTTTAAAACTCTTGATGTATTTTTCCGTCTTTTCATAATATTCTTAATCGCGTTTGTGTGGATAAGATATTTTATCGACAGCTTTTGGATAAGCCTTGTAATTTCAATTTTGGCGACTTTTGCTATTGATGTTATTTTCTCATATATAAAAAATAAAAAGCAAAACAAAATAAATATAAAAAAAGAAGAACAAGAAAAAATTGACGGATATATAAATTCGTTTATTTATTGCGATAAAAAATATTGCATAGATTTTTTCTATAAACTTTGTAGTAAAAATTACAATACAACAAAAAAGAGCAAATATTTAATAATTTCTCATCCCGAAACAAATATAATTTTGTATCCTATTTTTTTGTATAGACCACTTAATATTGACGACGTGATTGAGTGCTATAACTCTGTAAAAAAAGAAAAACCAAAAAGAATTGTTATTTGCACAAATTCATATGACTCAAACGTCTTAAAATTTTCCTTATCACTTGGAATAGAAACGCTTTTGCTTGACAAACAACAAACATATATTAGTCTTTTAAAAAAATATGATATTTATCCAAAAATAACAAAAATAAATAATTCAAATAAAATGACTTTCAAACAATTTCTTTTATCTGCACTGGACAAAAAAAGAGCAAAAACATATTTTATTTCTGCCCTATTTTTGTTATTTTCAAGTTTGTTTGTATACTATAAAATTTACTATTTAATTTTTTCAACTTTGCTTTTAATTATGTGTCTTTTGTGTCTTTTTCCTTTCAAGTTCAACAAGCCAGTTTCACAACAAATTTTAGACTAGATAAATGAATTATCTAAGACTAAGCCCATCACAAAATGCTCTGCCAACTTTTTCTCCAAGCACCAAATATACATTGTTTACAGGGTCAAAACAAATTGGCTGTAATTTGCTTGGGTCAATCTTCCCCTCTGTCAAAATACTATCATCTGCGGACACATTAACAATTTTGCCTGTCATTATACAGCTTTGTTCATCGTATGACACAAGCTCGCATTCAAGCGTCATTGGAAGTTCATTTATAATTGGAGCATTGACAAACTCACTTTTTGATGCCGTAAGTCCACTTTTTGCAAACTTGTCAACGATATCGTTTGCCGAAACAACTCCAAAATAGTCACATTGTTTAACATGCTTTGCATCTGCCACGCTGACAGTGAACGCCTTTGACTTCAAAACGTTTTTTACAGTCTTATGATAGCCCGACAAGCACATTGAAATTTGTGCTTCTTCGCTTATCCCGCCCCACGCTGCATTCATTGCATCAACTGTTTTGTCCTCATCATAACTAGCGATGATTAAAACTGGCATAGGGTAAAGATATGTCTTTGCACCAAAATTTTTTCTCATACTACCACCTCTTTTTTATTTTATCATTTTTTTAGATTTTTACCAAATTGTTGCAAATAAAATTTTTCTTCTATAAAGACTAAACCAAAAGTGATATCAAAAATATTATTAGTATGTGCGTTGGATAAAAGACATAGAACAAATATTTTGGTGCACCCTTGCCCTTTTGCCCGTTATATAACATCAAAAGTGGTAAACTAAGCACAGAGAATAAACTGATGTAGCTTGAAATTTGAGCCATATCTGACAACAAAAACCATAAAAGCCAATATGCAATCATTAGCAAGAAAGCCACTACCCACATAACAACTTTTGCATATCTTTTTTCGCCGTGATTAAAGGCATAAAACACAACCGGCAAAAACACGCCATAAACACCATAAGATATTGATAGTCCCATAAGAAGTAACACAAAGACAATAACCCCTATCGCGAACATAAAGGTGTAGTACATAAATGAATAGTTTGGATATTTTCTTGCCATATCTAATATGCACATTAAAGCAATAGAAATAAGAAAAGTGAAAAGTATATTAAATTCAAAAGTATATTGATTTAGGGCAAAATAATATATTGGTTGAGATATGACGGCAAAAATGGCGAGAAGCAGTGCATATCTTTTTTTGCTTTTTGTGTAATACCAACCTTCTGCAATAAAAAAAGCAAATATAGGAAATGACAGCCTGCCAATAATTCTTAGCAAAGTGTATAGCCAAGATATTCCAAGACTCTCATAAAACTGTGCACCAAAAATTGCACCAATGTGATCAATAAACATTGACACAAGTGCTATCCATTTAAGTGCACTTCTACTTAAAAATTTTGTTCTCACACAAACATTTTACCCATAAGAAAAAATATATCAAACTATTTCGTAATTTTTTTTGCATATTTTTTGTATTATGATACAATAAAAACATTGACAAAAGGAGAAACGCCATGGAAAAAAATCAAAATGAATGGAACGGATTTGTAGGAGAAAATTGGAAAAACTCCATAGATGTGAGTGCCTTTATTGACCAAAACTACACCGAATATACTGGTGATGAAGACTTTCTCGCTCCAAAATCACAAAAAACAACTGCTGTTTGGGACAAGTGCAAAAAACTTCTTGAAAAAGAAACCAAAAAAGGCGGATGTTTGGATGTTGAAACAAACATATTAAGTGGCATCACTGCCTTTAAACCAGGATATATTGACAAGAAAAACGAAGTCATTGTTGGACTTCAAACTGACGCACCACTAAAACGCATTGTCAATATGTATGGTGGCACAAAGATTGCACTCAAAGCACTTGAAGCGCATGGGTACAAACTCAATCCAGAAGTTCAAAAGCACTTCACAACATACAGAAAAACACACAACGATGGCGTTTTTGACGCATACACACCAATAATAAGGCGCGCAAGAAAAAATGGACTTTTGACGGGACTTCCTGACGGATATGGCCGTGGAAGAATTATTGGAGATTATAGACGAATTGCACTGTATGGTATTGATAGGCTTATTGAAGAAAAGCAAAAAGACCAACAACAAGACTTTTTGGACGAAGACAACCTTGAAGAAAATATACGCCTTCGTGAAGAAGTTAGCGAGCAAATTCGTGCACTTAGCCAAATCAAAGAAATGGCAAAAAGTTATGGCTGTGACATCTCCCGCCCTGCCAAAAATGCACAAGAGGCAATTCAGTGGTCATATTTTGGATATCTTGCCGGAGCAAAAGAAAATAACGGCGCTGCAACTTCAATGGGAAGAGATGCAACATTTTTTGATATATACATTGAGCGTGATTTAAAAAATGGAGTTTTGACTGAAACTGAGGCGCAAGAACTTGTTGACCAATTTGTCATTAAACTTAGACTCATACGCCATTTGCGTACACCTGAATATGATGAACTTTTTGCAGGAGATCCAACTTGGGTCACCGAAAGTTTAGCAGGTATGTTTGACGACAAGCATAGTTTTGTCACAAAAACATCTTTCAGATTTTTGCACACACTTGAAAATCTTGACCCAAGCGCTGAGCCAAACCTTACTGTTCTTTGGTCAAAAAACTTGCCAATGGCTTTCAAAAAATATGCTTCAAAAATTTCAATTCGCACAGACTCAATTCAATACGAAGGCGATGACACAATGCGCCCACTATATGGCCATGATTATGCAATATCATGTTGCGTTTCTTCAATGAAAGAAGGCAAACAAATGCAGTTCTTTGGTGCAAGGTGCAATTTAGCAAAGTCACTTTTGTATGCAATAAACGGCGGATATGACGAAATTAGTGGCACAAAAGTCATAGATGGCATTGAAAAAATTGAAGACGATGTACTTGACTATCAAAAAGTAAGAAAAAATTACAGCAAAATTCTCAAAACAATAGCCAAAATATATGTTGACGCAAACAACATCATTCACTATATGCACGACAAATACGCATATGAAGCAAGCCAAATGGCACTTCACGACACCCATGTTGAAAGACTTATGGCGTTCGGTGTTGCCGGTTTTTCTTGTGCCGCCGACTCACTTTCTGCAATAAAGTATGCAAAAGTCACCCCTATTCGAAACAAAGACAACATTGCAACAGACTTCATAATTGAAGGCGAATTTCCAAAGTTTGGAAACGATGATAATCGAGTCGACGATATAGCAGTTGAGCTTATTCAAGAATTTTACGACTGCTTAAAAGAACATAAACTTTACAGAAACGCAAAGGCAACACTCTCACTTCTCACAATCACTTCAAATGTTATGTATGGCCTCAAAACTGGTAGCACTCCAGACGGCAGAAAAGCTGGTCAAGCTTTTGCCCCAGGTGCAAACCCTATGCATGGCAGAGATTGCAGTGGCGCGCTTCGCTCTTTAAACTCAGTTGCAAAAATACCTTTTGCAAACTGCTGTCAAGACGGTGTGTCAAACACATTCTCAATTGTACCATCTGCACTTGGCCACGATGAAAAAGAACAAATCTCAAATTTGGTAAACATAATAGACGGATACTTCATTCAAGGCGCTCAGCACATAAACGTAAATGTGCTCAATCGTGAACTTTTGATTGACGCAATGAATAATCCATATAAATACCCTAACCTAACAATTCGTGTTTCGGGCTATGCTGTCAACTTCAACAAACTTGACAGAGCACATCAAGAAGAGGTTATTGCAAGGACTTTCCATGAAAAAAGATGAAGGCTATGTAACAGACATTGAAACAATGGGACTAGTTGACGGTCCAGGAATGCGACTTGTCTTGTTTTTGTCAGGTTGCCCACTTAGGTGCATATACTGTCACAATCCAGAAACTTGGAAACTTTCAGACTTCACTCAAACACTGACACCAAGTGATGTACTTGAACTATATAACAAATTTAAAGTTTACTACGGTGAAAGTGGTGGAGTCACTTTCAGTGGTGGCGAACCACTTGTACAGTCAGATTTTGTGCTGACTTG
>CALWTG010000046.1 GCA_944384385.1 uncultured Clostridia bacterium
TAGCAAAGTTTGATGTCAAAAAACAAGATGTTTTGAGAGTTTATGAATATTGCAACCTTCACGGCCTTTATGTCGTTGAAGTTAAATAATTACTAGACTAACAAAAAAGAGAAGGAATTAAAACCTTCTCTTTTTTGATAAATTTTGTTGCTTTGACTAATAACGCTAATAGTATGACACTTTACTAAATTTGCAGAAACTTGGTATGTGGAAAGTGTTCCACTGATTTTTAGCAATTTTAGACATATAACGGTTATTAACTTTTCTTATTTGTGAATAAGTGGACTGTAAGCTAATTTTGATAGCTCCCTTGGGCTTATTCTCAAATAGGGCTTTTAAAGTTGATAACTTTTTCTTTTTCAAAGCAATCATTTTGACAACATCAATAACAATCATAGTTGTCAAAAATAACGCTTCAATACCATCTTCAAAAGCACTGGCATACGCCATAACCATTATGTCATAAACCACCAAAAGTGCATTTGGCAAAACATACATCACCCTAATAGATTTTACATTGTCAAGATATAGTGCAAAGGTATACCATACATAACTTGCAAGAGGAATAATATCCCAAGCATTGTTCCATACAAGCACACTCGCACCAACAAACATCACAATGAACAACAAGGCAATGCTTTTTGGCATCTTCTTATTTTTCTTGTCATAGTGGTAGACAAAGAAAAATTGAAGACATGACAATAATGCTATTGCTCCCGCACTCCAAGAACCTACAAACAGAAATGACATTCCATATGCGATATCGCCCAAAAGTCCAAGTAGCAAAAAGCCTTTTTTGCTTTTAACGACATAGGATAAGCACAAAATCAAAGTCGCCATTCCGCCCAAAATTTGAGCGAAAATAAAGTTGACATTTGACATACGATATGAAAAATAACCTCTGTTCGCCATAAGCTTTAACCCCATTCTCATAGACTGACATAAAACACTTATTGCACCTGCCACGGTCTTTTTAGCTTTATGTCCCACTTGTTAAATGGGAACTTATGACTTAGATTTCTTGCAAAGCAAGATAAGTCAAGACAATCGTGATGTTGCTTTAGCCATTTTGTGAAACAAAACGGCTTTAAAGTTAACAGTCCCAAAGCAACATAAATCTACGCCTGACTTATATATATTATATACGACCAAGCCATAAATTTCAAGGGGGTTTGTGTCATTTTGTTAAAATTTATAAAAGAAAGATAAAGTAAATTGTCCAAAAGTTATAACCATCAAAAAACTTTGCATGGGAGCAAATATCACCCTTGAACAATTTTTTGCAAGAGATTATTTTAATAGTTTTGAAGATGTTTATTGATACAAATAAATTTTTTACATAAAGAACGGGCAAGAAAAACCTTATGCGTTCTATCGATTTTAAAGTATGAAACACCTTGCAAATTATCTAGTACATATATATTGCTATTTCTCCATTTTCATCACTTATTGAAAATTTACCTCCAAAATAACTAGTATCTAAACACTCTGTTGTAACATAATAATAGTGATTGCCATATGAATTCTTATGGTCGATCTCCACAACTTTTAAATAATTCGATAATAAACTTATCTCACAATAGGTCTCTCTTAAATTAGTAAATGTGATGGTAAAAACCCTTTTTTCTCCCAGCCACGGATGTGAAACATTATCTACGCGTACGCTCATTGACAAAGGTTGATTAACAACTATCTTTTTTTGAACTCTCACCCCATTTGATGATGTTATAGTTACAATAGCATTCCCGATGCCTTTTATATGAATTTTGCCGTCAGTACAGACTTTTGCAACTTTTGAATTTGTAGAAGTAATTTCGAACTCACCAATTACTGCTGCCGGTGAGTATGAACTGATTATATCCACAGATTCACCAACATAAAACTCATCATAAATGCATAGATCGATTGATGATATATCATAAATTTGACAATCTCCACGAGCAATATATTTATTATTTTTTTTATCAAAGGCGAATAAAAATAGATTTTTGATTTGCCCTGATGGCAAATGATTTACATAAATATTTACATCTATTTTATCATCAACAATGCTAAAATCTTTTATCTCCAAATCATCACAATTAAAGCCTTCCTCGTCTTTTAATACAAATTCTATATCATTTGTGTCAATGTCAGCAGAAAAAGTCTCTGGTATTGTTTTCAATAATAAATTAGCATTATTTCCAGCATATAATTTTTGCCATAGTAAAGAATTCATACTTAATGGAGATTCCACTTCAAGTATTCCAGCATGGGTATATGTTTTCAAATCATTGTCATAAACTATTACATTTACATATTTTGTTAATTTCCCATAGTCTTTTGCTTTAATGGTTAGAGTATAATTAAAATTTTCATAAGTGTAATTTAAAATTTCGACAGCGTCGGTATCAGCTCCATTTTCATCTCTTAAAATGAATTTAACATTTTGTCCATTTGCTAACATTGAATAAACATCTAGCGGTTTAAGCGTCATTGTAGAAGTTTCACCCGAGTACATGTGATCTTTTTCTTCAAAGACCATAGTTATGTCACTCTTTGATGTTGCTTTTACATTTACATTTACTTGTATTTCATATTTTCTACTTTTTGCTATTACTTGTGTATTTCCATAACCTTTTGCTGTTAGAAGTCCTGAAGGGCTAACAGTAACGACATTCTCATCTTTTGAATAAAAATCAATAAGTTTATCTGCTTCTTGAGAGGTGAAAAAAATACTCTTAATTTGTTCTTGGTCACCTATGGTAAAAAAATTATATTCATACTTAAAAAACATTAAAGCTTGAAAGGCTTTTTGATCTAATTTTTCTTCGTTGTACATCACTGATGTTGATGTTATATTCCCGATAATAAAGCAGCTCGACAATACAAGAACAACAATCACAATGATTTTTACTATTTTTCCAAAATGTATGACATATGTGCACTTTAAAACATCAAAATATTTTAAAATGTTTAAAGCCCCATTGATTAAAATAATAATGGAAAATATTATGCTTACCAGTAAAAATTTTTCATAAACGTCATTTTCTACATTACAATAAAATACACAGTTAACAACAAGATACGCAATAGTTAAAAACAATGTAAAAAATAACAAACTTATTGCAAAAGTGCCTTTGTTCTTTGTGATAATAACAAAAATGTCAAGTAAAAAAATAGAGATTGAAAAGCAAAGCATCAAAACAAAATATAGCGTTGGCACGTCTTTACTTAAAATACTATAACCAATTGCTACATCTAGCAAACAAAAAAGTGACAATAGTAATTGAAGCAATATTATATAATAATTTTTGAAAAATTTAAAAGCTCTTTCGTTGAATGTGGGTTTGTATTCAATTTTCTCTGAGTTATTATTTAAAAGTTCATCAGTTGATATATTAAAAATTTGAGATATCCTTTTTAATGTGTCTAAATCTGGTTCGCTATATCCAAGTTCCCATTTACTAACCACTTTATCTGAAACATGTAAAAGACTAGCAAATTGTTTTTGCGTCATTGAATAATTTTTTCTAAATAATGATATCTTTTGCCCCAAAGTCAATTTATCCATATCGCTCACCTCAAAAACAATATATATGTTAAAGTTATAAAAAGCAAGAATTAACATTCTCTAAATTGAAGAATTTTATATTTTTTATGTTTTTAAAAGATTTTATTAGATTATTTTATAATTTATTTTTGTCAATATTTTTGTTGGTTTTTCAGTTGTATCTATAATAAAAAATATATAATTATGTGGTCAAGCGGAATCTATAAATTTATGTTTT
The DNA here is from genome assembly GCA_944384385.1 of uncultured Clostridia bacterium. Lineage (GTDB taxonomy): Bacteria > Bacillota > Clostridia > Christensenellales > UBA1242 > UBA5893. Next base: position 3,771 of record CALWTG010000046.1, read on the forward strand.
GACAATTAAAAAATGCCAGTGAGAAAACCAGCATTTTTATTGTATTTTAATAATAAAATCTCTTTTTTCTAATTATACGAATTGTCAAAACAACAATTAGGATAATTACTATAAGTGCAGCACCAATAACATACCAATACCAGTTTGAACTGCTACTTGTTATTTCAATCGTTTTTGATACAAAGATAGTTGGATTTTTTTGTGATATTGCGACAACAACTAATTGTTTTGCCTGTTCGTCTTTGCCTATTGTAAGCACTCCATTTTGAGTAATTGTTGTGTTTGGGCTCGTTGCTCCCTGAACTGACCAAACCACTTCGCCAACATCGCCAAAGCCTGAAACTTGTGCAGTGAACTGATATAATTTGTTTGTTTCAAACTTATCACTACTTGTAATTATTTCAATTCCCTCAACTTCTGCGTCAATTGTTTTTATGTATTTATAAGTATCAAGATTGTCAATTACAAAAGCTTGTTCATTGTCTCCCGACATCTCAGTTGAACCATATGCTTTTAACTTATCGTCAATCATAACATTACCAACAAGTGCCTGCATTTTTCCTGTGGCAACGAATTGCCCTTTTGTTATGTTTATGTCACCAGGTGTATATATTCCACAAACATATTTATCTTCCCTTTGCGTATCTGCAACAAGAGTTGTATTTCCACCGTCAATATTAACGCCTTGAACTGCCCAAATTGATATTGCTTGATCAACATCACCATAAGCCATAACCGTAACATCTCCTCCTGAGATTGTGGTAGTGCCACTGTTATAAATTCCAGTCACAGATTGTGTATTAAGCAAGGCATCAATATTTACGCTTCCGCCAGATATTGTCACATCGCAGTTTTGACCTTCAACATAAGCCTCAATGCCAAACAGTCCAACTACAATTTTAATATCGCCTCCTAAAATGTTAACATTTCCATTACCATAATTCACTTCGCCTGCTCTCATTCCAACCGAAGTAGTCGCAGTATCGGCACATGTTAGTTCAACTTTTGTGTCTTGTCCTGAAATTGTCAAATCTCCCCCACGGGCAAGCAATCCTTCATGCGTGAAATCTTGACAGACAACTTGTCCACCATTTATTTCTATGCCATTATAGTTTGAAGAAATGCCAATGCTGTTTGCTTTTGTGGTGACACTTCCACCATTGATTGTAATTTTATTGTGACCAAACACACATGCATTTACTAGACTATCTTTGCTGTCTAGCGTGATTGTTCCGCCGTCAATTGTCAAATTACCAGTATCAGTGAAATTGCCTTCAACCCTGTCATTTAAAACATCAAAGTTGCCCATTACCTGAATAGGACAAACTTGCCGACTTTGAGTGTTATTTTCATCAAAACCAACAAACAAGCTACCTTCGCCGGATATTCTAGCATTGCCGTCATAAACAAGTATTCCCGAAGAACTATTGTCATTATTAAGATAGATTACATTGTCACCTTCAAGGATAATATCCACATCACCGCCATATGCTATGCCTGCATATGTGTAATTTAATGACCAATAAGTTACCTTTTGATTAGCATAAATCGTTGCATTGTTAAGTGTGATAGAAGCCTTTCCTTTCACTTCTGGTACAAATGTCACAGTGCCTTCACCACGCTGATACTCTGTTGTTTGCGTAGGGCAATTTGCAATAAAATTTAACCCGTCATCTTCTGCAAATGCCTTTTTGTCTGAAAAAACAAAGATATTTGAAAAAACAAGTGCTAATAAACAAGACAACAATAATACAAAAACAACACCCTTTGACTAACCTTACTCTTTTTTCATTATACCATATACTCGCCATAAACCGAAACGATTGTCGCTATACGTTGGTTATTTTGTTATTTTTTGTAATTTTAAATAGATAATTACAATTTTTTACATTTTTGTCGAATTATTACATAAAAAAAGAACTCATAAAGTCCTTTTTTTATGACAACATCTCGCCATCACTAGCCTCTTCACTCTCGTCATCAGATATCTTGTTTATCGACACTTCATATGCAGTGCGATTTATAACTTCACCGTCATCTAGCTTCTTTTGGTATTCTCTTGATTGTATTCTACCAACCAAACTCACCTTTTTGCCTACTTCTAAATTTTTAACAAACCTTGCATTTCTTCCCCATGCAATACATGGGAGATAGTCTGATTTGTTGTATGCTCTATTAACTGCAATAAGCACATCGCAAATTTCTCGCTTGAAAGGTGTTGTTCTGTATGTGGGTTCCTTGCAAATATATCCAGTTATTTCAATTATGTTTGGATTCATATCCTCTGTGTAGTCAATGACTTCACGAACAAACACAGTGAGCATAAGTTTGCTCTTTTGGTCTTCAATTTTGTTATAACTTCTAAATTGACCTTTAACAGCTAGGGTACTTCCCACTTTCATATCTTTTGTAAGGAGTTTGTCAGATATGGTGATTGGTATTATGTCACATTGGTCTGATAGCCTTTTAACTTCAAGCTTTATCTCATAAAATGCCTCACCGAAACTTTCATGACTAAACTTTGGTTCTGTCAAAATTTTCCCACACAAAAACACTTTGTTGTTGGATAATAATTCGTACTTCATAAAATTTCTCCTTAATTTTTCAGTTTTTGTACACCTAGTCTGTCAATTTCATAATTGTCTTTATACACAAGGTCGCCAACAGATGTAACGGTGTAGCCCTGTGCTATAAGTCTGTCTAAAATCATAGGAAGCGCATCTAGTATGTGGTCGGAATTGTTGTGACACAAAATAATAGAACCATTTTGCACATTGTTGATTATCCTTGTCGTTATCTCCTGTGCACTAATTCCCTTCCAGTCAAGTGAGTCAACGCTCCATTGGATTGGAATGAGCCCAAGTTTTTCGCTTGTTCTAATTAGTGTGTCATTATACGCACCATAAGGCGGACGGAAAAGCTCAACATTTTTGCCAGTGATTTTTTCAATCATATCCACACAAGTGGTAAGCTCTTGCTCCATTGCAGATGCAGACAACTTTGTCATGTCGGGATGAGTGTTGGAGTGCGTGCCAATCTCAAAGCCTCGCTCGTCAATCTCCTTGACAAGATCGCCGTATTTATCCACCCAAAAACCAACAAGAAAAAATGTTGCTTTTGAATCATACTCATCGAGTATATCCATAATTCCTTCAGTTTTGTCAGCACCCCATGCCGCATCAAATGAGATTGCAACCTGCTTGTTCTCAGTTTCCACACTGTAAACGGGGACAAGTTTAGCATTGTAGCCAAAGAAAACTTGCGCAGACGAAACCCCATTAAATGATATGGCAAGAAGTACCACTGCCAGCAAAACTACTAACACAAACCTAATAGATTTTAACTTTACAACACAGAACATTAAAACCTCGCTTTTACTATAATCATTGTACGCCCTGTTTCAAAAGCGATATTTGTACAAATGACCACAGTTTTGTTAACTTATGTCGAAATATCTATATTACCCGGGACAAAGATATATGACAAAAACATTATATTCGCTTGTTTTTAATGTTACGAAATACAATATATCACACATTTGACTTTTTTACAAATGTTTTTTAGTTTTTTACAAAAATATTTTTATTTTTTCAAAAGTCACGCTTTTTATCAAAAAAAGCACAAAAAAACGACTAGGAGATTAGCCTAGTCGTTTTATTTATTTTATCTATTTCTCTATATTTTCTTCAACCTTTTTCGCCATATTATTATTGGCAAGCATAATTTCTTTATCCCTAGCAAAGTAACGAGAATACTCCGCATTTCCAGATTTTATCACTGCTTCTTCAAGTGCATTTATATTTGCACCTTTAATAGAAAGAGCAAACAAATAACACTGTTCCGCATTCCCAGATTTTATTACTGCATCTTCCAGTGTTTCTATATCTGCACCTTTAACATCACGAGCAAAAATGGTGCAACAATATGCATTTCCCGATTTTATTACTGCATTTTCTAATGCTTTTATGTCTGCACCTTTAACATCACGAGCAAAAACAAAGCAAGTCATTGCACTGCCAGATTTTATCACTGAATCTTCAAGTGCTTTAATATCAGCTCCTTTAACATCACGAGCAAAACTATATTTGCAGTAATCATCATTAGAACCTATCACCGCTTTTTCTAACGCTTTTATGTTTGCACCACTGATATCTTTAGCAAAGAAATAACAGTATTCAACATTTCCAGATTTTATTACTAAATCTTCAAGTGCTTTAATGTCAGCTCCTTTAACATCACGAGCGAATAAAAAACAAAACCTTGGATTGCCAGACTTTATAACAACAGCTTGCATTGACTTTATGTCTGCATTTTCATCATAAAGTGCACTCATATAGCACGCTTCAACTTCTGAAGTTTTAGGTTTCTGGTTCCTCTCTTTGTTTAATTCCATAATAATGGCTCCCTTTTTAATTTACTATACAATGTCAGAATACCACACTTTATATATACTTGTCAATAATTAAGATTTTAACTCACAATATAAAAAAGACGACTGGAAACCTCTAATCGTCTTATAGAAAAAATAAATCTTATTGGCAAAGTTCGTCTGAATTGTTTGCTTTCTTTTGTTTTGCTAACGCTTGTTTAATTAAATTAACATCAGCACCTTTGACTTCACGAGCAAATAAAACCCAGTTTTTAGGTGTGCCATATTTCAATACAACATCTTGAAGTGGTTTTATATCTGCACCTTCAACATATTTAGCAAAAACAAAGCAGTATTCTGCGTCACCAGAAGCTATCACTTCATTTTCTAATGATTTAATGTCTGCGCCTTTGACATCACGAGCAAATTGATAACAATCTTGAACCCCACCAAATTTTAACACAATATCTTGAAGTGACTTTACGTCTGCACCTTTAACATCGCGAGCAAATTGATAACAATTCTGAACATCTTCAAACTTCAATACGACGTTTTGAAGAGAAGAAACATCAGCACCTTTAATGTCGCGAGCAAACAATAATGCATACTTGGCATCTCCTTTCTCTATAATTCTATTTTGAAGACCTTTTATGTTAGCTCCTTTGACTTTATGTGCAAATTCATAACAATCTTTTGCAGAGCCAGACTTTAAAAGTTCTTTTTGTTTACCTATTAGTAATAATGATACCATAAAACCTCCATCATTCTTTTATATTGTATCATCAAGTTGTCACGATGTCAATATCAAATGTTTTTCAAAAGGTAATAATGTCGAAAAAAGTCGAAATATTTTATTAAATAATATAATTGTTAAAATAAAA
>CALWTG010000047.1 GCA_944384385.1 uncultured Clostridia bacterium
CCTAGGCGACGAGCTTGATATTGAGCCAAAGGGCGAATATGTGCTTGTTGTTCAAAATGAGCCTTATAGACAAGAACAAACTGAGAGCATACAGGCGCAGTTAAAACGCCTTATAGGTGAGGGCATGGACAAAAATGAAGCAATAAAGACGGTTGCCAAAAATTTTGGCGTCAAAAAAAATGAAGTGTATAAGCTTGCACTTTCCCTCACATAATTTTACAAAATAGACATCCAATAATCGCACTAAGTATGCCACCAAAAAGCGAGATTATAATGGCAGGTGCAATTTTTTGTTTAGAGCCAGCAAAATACACAGCAGAAACATAAAAAACAGTTTCGCTTCCGCCCATTATGACGCAGGCACAACGGGATATGTAACTGTCAGCGCCGTAGCGAGAGATTATGTCCTCCAAAATAGACAAGCTTCCACTGCCAGTAAATGGCTTTAATAACACAAGTTCACACACTTCACTAGGTATACCCAAAACATTAAAAAGCGGTGTTAAAAATTGTACAAGTTGACTTGCAAGCCCACTAACTCTAAAAAGTGCAACTGAAATCATAATTGCAACAATGTAGGGGAAAATGCCTTTAACAAGGTCAAGCGAGCTTTTTGCTCCTTGACAAAAGGCGGAATACACATTAACTTTTTTGTATGTTCCGTATAAAATCAAAACAATTAAGATTATGGGTATTATGTAAACGCTCATAGTTTTTTAAACTTTTTATATAAAAATAAAAGGCAAACACAAATTACGGTGGTGACCACGCTTGAAATAATTGTTGGAAAAATTATGTCTGATGCAGATACACTTCCTGCACTTGCTCTAAGTCCAATGATTGTCGTTGGCAAAAGTTGTATTCCTGTTGAATTGACCACTAAAAGCATAAGCATAGCAAACTTTGTGTGTTTCAAGTCTTTTTCCATACATTTTACTGCCTTTATTCCACTTGGCGTTGCTGCATTGCCAAGACCTAAAAGATTGCTTGAAATATTGTATGAAATATATTTTATTTGCTCGTTATCATTTATTTTGAAAAGTTTTTTAATAAGTGGTGAAAGTAGCTTTGAAAGTTTTTCACCAAGGCCACTTTGCTCAACTATTTCAAGTATTCCAAGCCAAACGGCATAAATTGCCAAAAGATTTATGCAAAGACTCACAACATCTTTTGACTGGTCAATCATTGTGCTAATAATCAAATTGGGCTCAACAAAAATCAGCACCAAAAGACTTATCATCATTAAGCTAGTCCAAATTTTGCTCATATCAATGTATATGCTTGTGATTGAAAAATATTTGTGTTTAAAATCAAAATAATATATAATTTAAACCAAGAGGTTGTAATGTTTATTGATACACACGCACATCTTCAAGATGAACTTTTAAACGATGCACAAGATGTGATTCAAAATGCAAAAAATAATAATGTACAAAAAATCATATGTTCAAGTTATGACTTAAACTCATCAATAGGCGCAATTAAACTAAGCGAAAAATATGACGGTGTCTTTGCAACAGTTGGAGTGCACCCAGAAAACTGTGAGGACTATAACGATGATGTTGAAAGCGAGCTTATTAAACTTTGTCAAAATAAAAAAGTTATTGCAATAGGCGAAATTGGTCTTGACTATCACTACTCTAAACAAAACAAAGAGTTGCAACAAAAGGTGTTTGAAAGGCAAATTCTTCTTGCTGAAAAGGTTGGACTTCCTGTTGTCATTCACACGCGCGACGCAATGGGCGACACGCTTGACATAGTGAGAAAATATAAATCTCACTTTAAAAAAGGCGGAGTTTTTCATTGCTTCCATGGTTCAAAAGAGGTGCTTGATGAAATATGTGGACTTGGGTTTTATGTTTCTTACGGCGGGGCAATTACATTTAAAAATGCCAATAGTTTAAGAGAAATTGTTTACGCCACCCCGCTTGACAGAATTTTGACTGAAACCGATTGCCCATATATGTCACCAGAGCCACTTCGTGGAACTTCTAATCAGCCCAAAAATATACCAATAATCGCTCAAAAAATTAGTGAAATAAAAAATATACCAATTTCAGAACTTGAAAAAATAATGGAAATAAATACAAAAAAAATATATAATATTTAATGGAAAAAATATGGAATTAAATAATTTTAAATTTAAAAAAAAATATGGTCAAAATTTTATTTTTGACACAAATTTATTATCTGCAATAGTGCGTGATTCTGGCGTGAATAAAGAAGATGAAGTGCTTGAAATAGGCACGGGTGCTGGAACGCTAACTGAAATTTTAGCGCAAAATTCAAAAAAGGTTGTTTCATATGAAATTGATGAAAATTTAAAACCTATTTTAACAGAAAAATTTAAAAATCATGACAATGTAAAAATAGTTTTTTCTGATGCACTAAAAACAAATATTAAAGACATCGAAAATAATTTTGAAGATAATTTCAAAATAGTTGCAAATTTGCCATATTATATCACCACTCCACTTATTTTTAAATTTATTGAGTCAAAAAAAGTCAAGAGCATAACCGTTATGGTTCAAAAAGAAGTTGCACAAAGAATGGTGGCAGATGTCAATACTTCTGACTATGGTATTTTGACTGTTATGCTAAGTTTCTATGGCGATGTAAAGGTGCTAAGGACTGTGAAAAGACAATGTTTCACTCCAATGCCAAATGTTGACTCTGCCGTTGTTAGAATTGACCTAAAACAGTGTGCGTGCGATGCGGGTATTTTTTCTGACATAGTTCATAAAAGTTTTGCGATGAGAAGAAAGACAATTTACAATAACTTAAAGTCTGGCTTTGATTTTTCAAAAGATGAGATATTAAAATGGTTAAATAGCTGTGCTATCTCTGAGAATGTAAGAGCAGAAAATTTGACTGTAAGTGACTATATCAACTTAGCCAAAACATTCGACAAAGTTAGATAATATTTGCCATTATTATAATCACCATAAACACAAAATTTCACTATAATATATAGTGTAATTTTTTTATTTTTAGGAGATGTTTATGTTAAAGAAAACTTTGGTACTGTCATCTGTTGATGGTGGCAACGAAAAAGCGGTAATAAGTTTTGAAAAAGAAAATGGCGACACACAGGGACAAGTTAGGTTATATAACTTTCATGATGAACCAAATGGAATTTTGTCGCTTGGTTTAAAAGAAGGGGAAAGGGTTGTCAAAATAGGTTTAACAAGAGTTGGGAGCTTTAAGTATACTTTTGCAACGCAAACACCTTTAGAACTTGGTGAATTTTCTTGTGCTGTTGTGAATATTTACAAAGGCGAAGCAAAGCCACTACTTCACGGGTGTACACAAAACAGCAAACTTTCTGACGAGTTTTTGGCACAGGCAGTACTTGAAATGCAAGATGTTAAAGGCTATGAGGAGTGCAAAGATGTGCTTGATAAAAACCATATTGAGCTTGAAGACCAAGAAAAAATTGATAGTGAAATAGATAGTCAGCTTTCAGCGTGTGGGGACAAGTGCACAACTTGCAAATACCGTTATGCATTTTTTAGCGACGAGAATGGCGAAGAAAATAAAAGTGAAAGCTTTTATGATAGCATAAGTGAAGACATAGGCAGTTTGTTTTCAACACATAGCGAAGAGGAGTTTTTGTCGCAAATTATACCATATTCAAAGTGGGTTAAAGTTGAAAATGAAGACGGTGACAATTACTACGTTTTGGGACTTATCTATGAAAACGATAAAGTCAAATACATATGTTATGGCGTGCCAGGGCTTTACACTGATGCACCACCAAAAGAACTTCGTGGCTATGCCGAATGGCTTCCACTTGACAGTACAAAGGAAAATGAATATGGATATTGGATAACATATCAAGACGCAGACACTGGTGAAAATGTCAAAGCAAACTTCACTGTGGTGTAAAGATACCGTTGACAATATTTTAATGATATTGTATACTCACTTAATAACGAGGTGAGTATGCTAATTATTATTTCAGGTTCAGCAGGGGTGGGCAAAAATACAATCATAACTCAAATACTAAATAACAATCCAGACATTAAACTTATGAAGACTTGCACAACGCGTATGCCAAGACACACCGACGAGGATATGCTCAGCCCATACATCTATGTATCTCGTGAAGAATTTGAAAATAAGATAAAAAATGGTGAACTGTTTGAGCACGAGGAAATTCATAATAACTTTTATGGAGTTTTGAAAAGTTCGCTTGATGAAGTCAAAAAAAGACAATGTCATTATATAAAAGACATAGGCGTTTTGGGACAAATAAATTTAAAGCGTGCACTTAAAAATAAAGTTGAAGTGCTTTCAATATTCTTGACAGCTCCAAAAGAAGAGCTTATCAAACGCTTAAAAGCGCGTGGTGACCACGACATTGACCTGAGAATTTCAAGAATGGAATTTGAACTTAGTTATGCCAAAAACTATGACTATGTCATTGAAAACTTGAATTTAAACAAGACACTCAAAAAAATTGAAAGCATAATAAAAAAGCATGAAAAATTGGAGCAGAAAAGGTTTGATAAAAAATAAAAAAACAGGCTATTAAAAAGCCTGTTTTTTTTGTCGTATTAACGTGTCAAGTCAGGAGTATCTGAATCTCTGATTACTGGAAGATTTTTTGTTTGTTTATCATTGTTGCTTCCGGAAATTGAGTTTAAATAACCATCGAAGTCCATTCCAGTATCTGCGGGTTTTTCTACATCAGCCTCACTTTCTGCTTCCTCGTGTTTTTCTTCTGTGGTTTCGCTCTCTTTTGAACCACTTTTAGTTTTTAACTTGTCTAAACGGTCAACTAGCTTATCTTCTTCAATTTTTAGTTGCTGTGTGTCAACTTCTAGTGCTGGTTCTTCAATCCCTGACTCGGATGCAATGTCATAAAATGACTTTTGGTCAATATCAAGTTCTTTATCAAGCCAATTAGTTGGTTTTTCTAACAATGATTTTTCCAAAGCACTTATCTTGTTTCTGTTTGATGCTTCTATGATATTTGGCATAGAATTTAAATTTTCACGGTAATGAATTAGTTTTTGGTTATCACTTTTAATTTGTTCCAGAATATCTTTTTTAAGAAAATCTTTTCCAACTTCCAAATATTTTTGACGATAAGCTATTTCTTTGTCGAGCTTTGCGATTGCCTGTGCCTTTTCAAGTCTAAATGAATCTTCTTGTTGCTGAGCCATAGTACGATATTCATTGAGCTTTTCCATAGAAGGTGCATCATTTTTAATGTACTTTTTATATTCGGCATATGAAAGTTCATGTTGTTGTCTTGTGGTGAACATATCAAGTTTTTGTTGTTCTCTTTTTGAAAGTGGGTTTGCTTGTTTTCTTAAAAGATTGTTTAACTTCTTTTCTTCTCGTGCGGTTCTGTCTGTTTTTGACTGTAAAGCATCAAGTTTTTTCTGTTTTTTCTTTGAAAGTCCTTTTGATTGCTTTTCAAGAAGTTTGTTCATTTTTTTTGTTTCGCTTAAAGATAGCTCTTTGATTGCGTGTTTTGCTTTAAAATAATCGTGTATGTCTTTTACAAATGTGAACATTGAGCTAAACTTAAATTTTGTTTGTTGAGCAAAAGCTGAATATGCCATTCCGGTTACACACATCAAAGCAATCAATGCAAACAAAGGATTTGCAAACATAAGCGCTGCCATAAAGAAGTTTGCAGCTATGACCAAAAGAATCAATCTCAATCCTTTGTGAAAAGCATTGAAGCCTTTTTCGTCCATTATTGCTCTTTGCTTGTCGTCATTCTCTTTTTTCTTTTTGTCTGCATCAGATTTGTCTTTGTCTTTATCTTTATCCTTGTTTTTGTCAGTGTCTTTTGGGGTATCGTCAGCCTTTGTCTTTACGAAACCACCATTATCTTGTGGTGCTCCATCGTCTGATCCTTTTGGGACTGAGCTTGCTTTTTGAGAAGAAGGCTCATTGTCTAGTGTTGCAGAAGGTGCGGACGAGTCACCATCTTTCGGGTCAGAATCTGTTGGCTTTGTATCTGAGCTTTCTGGTGTTTGTGTTGTATCGGTATTTGTTTCAGATTGTTTGTCTGAGCCTTCGTACTTAACATCATCTTGTTTGTCTAAATCAGTTAATGCATTGCCGACTTCTATTCCTAAACGTGTATCATACTCTGGGGCATAATAATCAGACATTAGGTTATCAACAGTGTATGAGGGATCTTCTTTGTCGGTTTCTTTTCCAACTCTTGATGCAACTGAGGCTTTTCTCAATTTTGTGTATGAAGCATCTGAGGAAAGGGTAGGGATTTTACTTAAATCTTGGTCTTTTCCGATAAACTTTGAAAGTACCTTTGCTTCTTCTTCAGAGATATTTACGCCTTTTTTAACTTGATTTTCTTTGTTTTTCTTCATTTCTGTACTTGGTAAAAATCTCAAAACAAGGCCACTTGGTGCTTTGACAATATCTGTTGCCACTGATGTTGATATTTTTGTTCCGTCAGAAAACAAAATTTTTCCATCAGGAGATTTTAATACCGATGTACCATTAGGGAGTTTAATGATTTCATAGTTGTAGTCATTGGCGAGCATATCAGCCATTTGAGCAGGGAAGGTTTCCATGTTTATGACTTTGCTTGCAATTTGCTGAGGCAAACTTTCTGGCAATGAAACATTGAGTGGTTCGTCGAAAGAAACGACTGGCGTAAAACTTCTACCATTTTTTATGCTAACACTGTTATGAGAAATTTTATAAGTTTTACTTCCTTTTTCTGTGTCAATTGTCACCAAAAAATCGTTATTATATTCAGCACCGACATTTTCAACGCCTTTAACAATAATTACATCATCTTTTGATATTGCGTCAAATCTATGAGTCGAATTGTCAATTGTAAACTCCTTTTTTAAAGGCTCAACCATAATAGTGGCATCTTTTTTGTCTTTTTCATAAAAACAAATGGCATCGTCGCCTTTTGCCATGGCGAAAGACTGAGTCTTTATTTGATCTTTGTATTTAATATTAATATCAAATCCTGATCCTAGTTTCTCCATGCTCCCTCCTATCTATGTTGCTTATATTATATATCTTATATACAATTTTGTCAATACATTATATTTTTCGTCATTGGTATGGCAATTAAAATCGAAGTATATTAAAATTTAAAAAATAAAAATATTATAAAAAATAAAAAACAGATAAATTTAAAAAAATAAAAATAATTTTTTTTATTTTAATAGAATTTTTTATTTTTTAAAAAATAATCATATTTGATTTTTGTATTTTTTAATTTTAATTTGTTTGACTTAAATAGGTGTAAACTATATAATTATTTTGTCTAATAATGTAAATAATAATTTAAAGTCGGTTTTGTTGTGGGAGTAATGTTATGAAATTTACTACATTTTTAAAAGTTTTTGCAATATCACTTGCATGCTTCATTGGTGCTGTGGGTATTGGCGTTGGAGTTATGGCAATAGCTGGTTATTTTAACAAGCCAACAGTTATGCCTAGCGATATTGCTTTTGACAGAGATGTTTACAATGTCGACGGTGATTTTTTAATCACAATTTCCACAACAACAGAAGATGTGACCGTGACGCAACTAACATTAAGTTTGCAAAATGGCGAACCATATACTGAAAAAGACGGCGAAGTCAGAATTAGCGATGGCGTTATTTCAATTCCTCAAACTGCAACAATAGGTGAACCTTTTTCTGTAAAACTTGAAAAAACATTGCATGATGAAGAGTGTGGTGGACAAGATTGGATAACAGGCGGGCACAGTATTATCACGGCAACTTCTCAAAATCAACAAGTCAATCCAATCAGTGCAACAGTCAATGTCGATGTTCCGGTTTATAGTGTAGAACTTGAAACTCGTGTAAGTGCACAAGATGATGACAGCGGGGTGTTTGCTGTTGGTTCAACTGTCAATGCAAGCTTGAAATTTTATCCAGAGCGCAGTGCGTACCAATATAGTCACGACGGCTCAGATGGCGAAGTTGTCTACAAAAATACATATTTTATACCACAGTCAACAACTGATGAAAATATTTCTCAAATTGAGCATACAAATTCTTTTTTAACAAAGCGCATAGGTTCAAGCACAATAGTTGGATATGTATTCTCCTCAACTCCAATTGAAGAGAGAATACTCCTTGGTTTGCAGGGCTTAGATGATGAAGCCAAATATTCAGCAGTACTTACAAGACTTGAACAACTTTCAACAAATTCTTCTGAAACTTCTTTGCAGGCACATAAAGCGATAAAAGAATTTGATATTGTTGAAGTCGAAGTTGACAGTATGCGCCTTGAAGGAACAGTGAACAATGTCGATATTGATACCACTCACACTTTATACGCAAACAAAAATGTCACTCAATCTGCAAGACAGTCAAACCTTGGAATTAAACTTTATTCAAGCCTTGATGAATCAATTTCTCTTCAAAATGAGCTTTCAAATGTAGGGATAAGGTTTTTGTATAAAGTTGGCAACAGTTACTATGATGCTGTAAACAATCAAAATAGTGCATATAACATAATTTCTATTCCAGAAGATGGATATGGTGACACAAGACAAGTTGAAATTGACGGACAGTTTTACACATTCTATTTGCCAGTAATCACAACAAGTGTTGACGACTATTATTGGGAATTTGCAGTTTCAAGTTATGTTGATGCTAACAACATTCGCATTGAAGTCAGATATCTTGGAAGCACTGCCGAAGATGTTGAGCCACAAACAAAAGACTTTTCTACAAATGCAATTTCTGATGCAGGAATATATTGGTCAGAAACAAGTCAGACACTCACAATAATTGACGGCGAAACGCCAGTGTTTACATCTTTTGATGTGAAACCACTTGCAGTTGTGCCACAAAACAACTTGTATCAAGCGCGCAGATATTTTGTTTTAGAATCTTCACAATACTCAGTGAGTGACTTGATATACACAAAAGGCGAAGCTGTTGACTATCAACTTGGTGCACAAACTGTTACGCTTTATGAGATTGAAGACGGTATAATCCAAC
>CALWTG010000048.1 GCA_944384385.1 uncultured Clostridia bacterium
TTTGTGTGTTCTATACATGGGCGAGTGCGAATGCAATAAAAACAACAACACAAGTGAACTGGAAAAATGTTTCTTTCACAGGCAATGTTGAGTTGGACAACAACCCAGTCAATTCTGGTGGTATATTGTTGATGAAAAATTCCAGAGTAAATTTTCATGCTTACAATACAATAATCAACAACTTTTATATTGGTTACTTTATGCAACTAGGACTTGAATCAAGTAACGGCGTAGAAAATGAGTTTATTGGAAAATACATCATTGAAAAAAGCAAGGGATACAATTTCTATCAATGTTGCTTCTATGGATGGGGTGCAAAAGATGTCTTGTTCTTAGATAGCGAATACAAACAAGCGGGCGGTCCTGCAATAATTGCAGACCACTGCCAACAAAAAAACGATGACCCAACAACAGGAAACCCAAGTCATATAAATCTTGTCAATACTGTTATGGAGTCTGTAATAACAGCGCAATCACCATGGTTTGTGATATATGGTGCTGACTCAATAGTTGCTCAAATCCCAGGACTTGATGCTCTATTAAATGGACAGGCAGGACTTCCTGACACAGGGAAAACCATGATTCCAAATAAGATAGTAGAAGATGGAAATTCATACGAACAACTAAATCTAGTTGCTGTGTTAAAAAATGACGACCAGGGTATATCCACATCAAACATTGCAAGCACATTAAATATTTTTGATACACTTGATGAATATGAAAAATATTATGGTCTTGGTGACTATGCAGAGGCAGACAAATCTTCAAACTATGGCTTAGATATGAGTTCAAAGGTTGCTGATATGGCTAGAAAGAACAGTGCTCACTATGTTGAAGATAATGCAACCGGTGCATTTATGAAAGGCGCTACTGAGAACATTAAAGACGGCGATATGTTTAAACTAACCGTTATGGCACAGGTATTAAATGGCGTTATTGACCAAATTGTATCAATGAAAGCTGAACTTGCCGGATACTTAACTCCATTAAAGATAGATTTGGCACAATTTTCACAATTATCCATGGCAGAGAAAACTCAAAAGCTTCAACAGACTATAACAGCCTTTGGACAAGTTGCCACTGCTGTGCAAGCACAAAGTCAAATTAACTTATTGACTTATATTCCAGTTGCGATAGAGAATAAAGCTCCAATACTAGCAAGTATTGAGAACTTCGATTCTATGACAATAGAAGAGCAAGTTGCAGCACTCAATGCACAAGTCGCAACATACAAAGATTTGCCAGAGGGAGATTATCTCAATCTTTACACTATGTATGGAATAGGTGCAGTTCTTGGCTTATATCCAAAAGCTGCTGCTTAATTTAATTTCAAATTTATTGCTAATGTCACTTTGTGGCATTAGCATTTTTTTTGACAAATTAGTTATTACTGAACTTTTTCGTTTAGTATAAATTGCTTGACGCTAAAATATTGTTCGTATGAAAACCAACAAAGAAGACTATTGCAAACTTGTCAAATGGTGAACAATTGCAAATAAAAAAGTGACATATTGCATACAATAAAACAAGTGAAAAGGTTAAAAACTGGCACAAAAATTTGTTATGCAGTTGGGAATTTGGGTTATGGTGTTGTTTCGCAGGCCATGACAACTTTTATGATGTTTTTTGGGACCAGTGTGCTTGGTATTCGTGGTTCACTTGTGGGGCTTTGTGTTGCACTTTCGGCGTTTTGGGACGGGCTTAGTGACCCCATTGTCGGATATCTCAGCGATATCACTCGCTCAAAATTTTGGGGTAGAAGACTTGGCTATCTTTTTTTTGGTACGCTTGGAATTGTGGTTTTTAATATACTTCTTTGGAGTGTGCCAAGTGGTATGGGCGAAGTGGCTAAATTTTTTTGGCTACTTGTTATGCTACTCGCCTTAGAAACGGCTAACACTTGTTTCGCAACGCCGTATGTCGCCCTTGGTATAGACATTGCCCCTGGCTATAACGAACAAAGTACCCTTCAAGGCTACAAAACTGTATTTTTTATACTTGGTATGGTGCTTCCAAGTGTGCTTATGATGATTTTTATGCCCGGCGGGGAGCAAGGTCAACTTGCGCAAAGCGGATATATTTACATTGCATATACAACCAGCACAATAAGTTTATTTTCGGGACTTATTGCCATTTTTGGTACTTTCAAAAGGGCAAGAGCAATCCACAGTGAGCAGTCAAGAAAAAAAGAAAAAAACGCATTTTTTAAAATATTTTATAACTTTTTTTTGGTGCTTAAACAAAGAAATTACGGTGCGATAATTTTGTCATACTCTGTTGCGCTCATTTCAACTGCATTTTTGACTTCTGTTGGTATGCATATTTTTACATACTGTTTTCATTTTTCTTCAACACAAATTCCGATAATTATGGCTGGAATATTTTTGGGTGCAATACTGAGTCAACCTTTTTGGATTTATTTGTCAAGACGAATAGACAAAAAGCCAACGCTTAGGTGGTCATATTTTGTCATTTTGGTTGGTATTTTTTTTACATTTTGGGTGTTTGTTTTTCGTGAGAGCATTGGCACAAATATTTGTTTTTATCTTGTGCTTATTTGCATTTTTGTGTGTGGCTTTGGGTCGGGTGCGCTTTATAGTTTGCCTATGAGTATGTTCGCCGACAATGTCACAATGGACAAACTAAAAACAGGCGAAAACAAAAGTGCTACATATTCAGGGTATATGACTTTTGCTTACAATGTGGCAAACTCACTTGCACTTCTTGTTATTGGTGTACTTTTGGACATAATTAAGTTTGACCCATCTCAGCCGGTGCAGGCGCTTAAAGTGCAAAATTATTTGGGGCTTATTGTGTTTGGTGGTTGCGCAGTGTCCATTGCAGTTGCTATGGCAATTATTTCAAGATATAACTTAAAGCGAAGTGATATATTAAAGCAACAACTTCTTGCAAAACGAAAAGATAAAAATAAAAAATAATTTTGAAATTGTTTGTTTTGTGCTATACTTACTAATATGAAACAGTTTAAAGATATTGTTGTTCCAGAAAATCTTGAAAAACTGGCACAAAAGTTAAAAAAGAAAGCAGAATTATTTATTGTTGGTGGCTATGTTAGAAATAGTCTTTTGGGCATTGGTGGGACAGACATTGACATTGCTAGTCGTTTAACTCCGACCGACCTTAAAGAGATATTAAAAGACACGCCATATGTTGTTACGGATAAAAATTCAAAACTTGGCACTGTGACAATAAAAATTGGTGATGAGATTTATGAGCACACAACTTTTCGCACCGAAGTTTATGACAATACGGGCAGACACACGCCAATTAAAGTGACTTTTGTTGACGACCTTCGCCAAGATGCCAAAAGGCGTGATTTTACAGTCAATTCAATTTATTTTAGTATCACAAGAAAAAAGATAATAGATATTTATTCGGGGCTTTATGACCTAGAAAAGAGAAGACTTAGGACAATCGAAACGCCTGATTTTGTTTTTAATAGTGACGGACTTAGAATACTTAGAATGGTGAGAATTGCCTGTGAACTTGGTTTTAAAATAGAAAAAAACACCTATAAAACTGCAAAAAAAATGGCGTATAGAATAAAAGACATCACAGGTACAAGAAAACAACAAGAATTATTTAGAATACTTTTTTGTGATAAAAAATATCCAATTTCAAAAAAGCGTGCACATATTAAAGCGCTGGAATTATTAAATAATTTAAATATATTTTCTTCAATGTATTCAACTGTGCCAAAAATCAAATTAAGGCTTGTGAAAAAAGTGCAAAACCTTCGTCTTGAAGCGCTATTAGTGGATATGATAAACACCATTGACCCTGATTGCGTGGAATATTATCTTGAATATATGCTTGGCGAAAAAGGCTTTAATTTTTCAGAAAAAAATAAACAATATTTAATAAATATTGTGTGCGGATATTTTGACGCAATAAATAGATTAAATAATCGCGATTATTTTATAAAATATTACAATAATTTCGATAATATTGGAAAATTGATTGCAAAAGATAATATATTTTTATTTAATAAATACAATTTTTTCTATAAATATATCAATAATTACCATATTCCGATTTCTGTTAAAGATTTGAAAGTTAGTGCAAATGACATAAAAAAATATTTACCAAAACTTGACAGTAAATATTATGGCGAATTATTAAACAGTTTACTTGTGAGAGTTTTTGATGGTGAAGTCGAAAATGATAGAGATAAACTTATTTTGGAGATAAAAAATTATGATATTACAAATAATTAGCCTAATTATTTTGGCTTTGTGTGCAGTGCTACTTGTAGTGATTATTTTTAGAAAGCCAAAAACACAGGCAGGGCTTGAAGCACAAAAAATTGCCGACGAACTTAAAGTTTTGGAAAAAGTGCAAAATGAAAAGATGGATATGCTTTCAAATAACTTTTCACAAAATATGGCACAAATTTCAAACACGCTTGTCAACACAGTTTCACAAAATAATATGCTTCAAAACCAAAAACTTGAAGATATTCGCTCACAGGTGCAAACGCTTGTTGCAAATGTTGAGCAAAGTATGAGAAATGCAACGACACAGTTAACAGAAGGTCTACTTAGAATTCAGCAAGAAAATGAGAAAAAGCTTGAACAAATGCGTCAAACAGTTGACGAAAAACTCAATGTCAGTTTGGAAAACAGGCTTAGTCAATCTTTTAACATTATAAACGAAAGGTTGCAGTCAGTGTATGAGGGCATTGGAGTTATGAAACAACTTGCAAGTGGCGTGGGCGACCTTAAAAAAGTTTTGACCAATGTCAAAACTCGTGGCACTTGGGGTGAGATTCAACTTGGTACGCTACTTGAACAAATTTTGACATCTGAGCAGTATTATGCACAAGTCAACATAAATCCAAAAAATTCAGAGCGTGTGGACTTTGTCGTTCGTATGCCGGGCAAAGATGACAGTGGAGAAGTCTATCTTCCAATAGATGCAAAATTTCCACTTGAAGACTATCAAAGACTTGTTGAGGCAAGTGACAACGGCACAAAAGAAGATGTTGACATTGCAGTTAAGAACATTGAGCGTAGAGTCAAAGAAGAGGCAAAACGCATAAACGAGAAGTACATATTCGTGCCAAAGACAACAGATTTTGCAGTGATGTATCTACCAATTGAAGGGCTTTATGCTGAAGTGCTTAGAATTGCAGGACTTACCGAAACATTGCAACAACAGTACAAAGTTGTTGTTTGCGGTCCAACAACACTTTCAGCACTTTTGAACAGTTTGCAACTTGGCTTCAAGAGTTTGACCATTGAAAAGCGTTCAAGCGAAGTTTGGAATTTGCTTGGCGTGTTTAAACGCGAATTTTCAAAGTTTGTCGACCTTTTGGCTAAAACGCAGAAAAAGCTTGACGAAGCGTCAAACACAATTGAGTTTGCAACCAAAAAGTCACGCACAATAGAAAGAAAGCTTAAAGATGTCGCATCAATTGACGAAAGTGTTACGCCTTTGGAACTTGATGACACGGCGCTATTAAAAAACGAAGGAGAAGATGATGAGTGATTTTGTTTCGTGGACAAAGATAAAAGATAAACACATCTTAAAAAAAGTAAACAAACTAAGCGGTGAGGAAAAAATAAAGAATTTTGCCAGCACCCTTGGTTTTGGCACGGCAGGTATGCGTGGCAAGATGGTTATGGGAAGCGGGGGAATAAATGAAGTCACAGTTTCTCGTCTTGCTATGGCGACAGCAAAATATATGCTTTCGCACAAAAAGACGACGGCAGTTGTATGCTATGACACAAGACACAACTCAAAAACATTTGCACACATTTTTGCAAACATTTTATCAAACAACAACATCTTGGTTTATCTTTTCAAAAAATATGCACCCACTCCACTTTGCGTATTCGCAACAAAATACAAAAAAGCTGACTTTGGCATAATGATTACGGCAAGTCACAACAAGCGTGAGTTTAACGGAATTAAAATCGTTGGAAGCACTGGCATTCAAATTGACAATGCCGAGCAAGAAGAAATTTCGGCGTATTTTAATGAGCTTGATGAAGTTGAAAACTACAACAGTACATATAAACTTAGACCAAAAAACATAGTTTGGCTTGGTGACGAAATCTTAAAAGAATACCTTAAAGGTGACACCGACACGACAAAAAAGACACTGAAAATTGTGTACACGCCACTAAATGGTACAGGACTCAAAGCAGTAACAAGTATACTTAAAGCCAACAATTTCCATTATAATATTCCAAGTCGTCAAAAACACCGTGACCCCGACTTTTCAACTTGTCCTTATCCAAACCCAGAGTTCATAGAGGCGTTTGAGGAGAGTTTGAAAGCTGCGAAAAAAGTTGACGCAGACCTAATAGTTGCAACTGATCCAGACGCAGACAGAATGGGTGCTATGGTAAAAACAGGGAAGACATACAAAAAGCTTTCTGGCAACGAAGTTGGGTATATATTTTTGCAATACCTTATAGACAACTACAAAAATGAAAATAGTTTTGTTGTGACAAGCGTTGTTTCAAGTCCGCTTGTTGAAGAAATTTGCAAGCAAAACAATGTCACACTTTACAAAACTCTCACGGGCTTTAAAAGTCTTGGCGAAAAGGCACATCTTGAAAAACAAAAGGGAGGTGAGCCACTTCTTATTTTTGAAGAGAGTTGTGGCTATGTTGTGAGAAAAAACACCTATGATAAAGAGGGAATTTTTGCAACACTTATGCTTTGCCAAATTGCACAGTGGCTCAAAGACAAAAACTCGTCACTTGCCAGATATCTAACCGAAATATATTCAAGGTACGGTTATATGTGCACGCTTGGTGACAGTGTGATATATGACGGTATTGATAGTCTAAAGCGAATGAATGATGTTGTTGAAAGTCTAAGGAAAAAACCTATAAAGAAGATAGGCGAGTATAAAATAGAAAAAACGATAGATTATTTGTATGACGACACGGGAGTGGACAAACAAAACTTCATAGAGTATTTTGCGGGCCCACTTAGATTCATAATAAGACCTAGTGGAACAGAGCCAAAACTCAAAATATATTTATTTTACCGTGATACAAACAGTGTAAGAGCTGACGAAATTGCAAATAATACATTAAATGAAATAAAAAAAATATTAAATGAACGATAAAATCAAACAAGCACTAAAAAAACTCACCACACAGCCTGGGGTGTAT
The DNA here is from genome assembly GCA_944384385.1 of uncultured Clostridia bacterium. GTDB lineage: Bacteria > Bacillota > Clostridia > Christensenellales > UBA1242 > UBA5893. Next base: position 7,155 of record CALWTG010000048.1, read on the forward strand.
GTTATGCATTCCAGTAGCGGTGCAGTCATATATGTTGGCAAGGCTAAAAACCTAAAAAATAGGGTTAGCCAGTATTTTAACAACTCGCCAAAGCCCGCCAAGGTTATGGCAATGGTGCATAATGTAGATTATTTTGAGTATTTTATCACACTTTCGGAGCGTGACGCCTTTGCACTTGAAAACAATTTAATAAAAAAGTACAAGCCTTTTTATAATATATTATTAAAAGACGACAAGGCTTATCCATATATTCGTGTCACAGTGAAAGATGAATATCCACGAATGGAAGTAGTGCGAAAAGTGAAAAAAGACGGCTCAAAATATTTTGGCCCCTACATTTCAGCGATAAGTCCATACAAACTTATAAAAATTGTGAATATGGCATATCCACTAAGAACTTGCAAGCAAAAGTTCACAAAGACGGCGAAAAGACCATGTCTTAACTATTCGCTTGGGCTATGCAGTGCACCTTGCGCACATCTCATTTCATCAAAAGACTACAAACAAATTGTTCAAAAGGCAATGGACTTTTTGCGTGGTAACGACAACGATATTGAAGGCATATTACAAAAAAAGATGGAGAATGCCTCATCGCACGAAAATTTTGAAAGGGCGCTTGAAATTCGTGATATGATAAAAATGGTGCGTGCGCTTAAACAAAGAGTTGTTGCGGATGTTCCAAATGACTATGTTGTCGATGTGATAAGTTATGTCAACAATGGTGTTGTTGGGTCAATTTGCGTGATGACAATTCGCCACGGGAAAGTTTTGGGAGTTAGTACTCAAAGTGTTCGAGATGCTTCGCTTAGCGAAAGCGACACAATGGAAAGTTTTTTGATGCAGTACTATTCTCAACACGAACAGCCAAAAGAAATACTTTTAAATATGCCAATCAGCGACAATATCGAACTTAGTTCAAAAATCTTAGTGCCACAAAAAGCACAAAAAAAGCGTCTTGTTGATATGGCGACATTAAATGCGAAAGAATATCTTGAAAAAGTGCAGTATAGCGAAGACATAGAGTATGACAAAACCATGGGCGCACTTGAAAAGTTGAAACAAAAACTCAACCTAAAAAATGTACCAAACAGAATAGAGTGCTATGATATATCTCACATAAGTGGTACAAATCAAGTTGCATCAATGGTGGTGTTTATTGCAGGTAGACCAGCCAAAAAGATGTATAGAAAGTTTAAAATAAAAGACCTAAACAAACCAGACGACTTTGAAAGTTTAAAGCAAACACTTGAAAGAAGATTTGGTGAACTTGACGGCGAAGATGAGAGTTTTTCGCAAAAGCCAGATTTGATGGTCATTGATGGTGGCAAAGGTCAATTAAGTTCAACATATGAGATACTAAAAAATCACAACCTTGAAAATGATATTGACATGATATCTCTTGCAAAACAATTTGAAGAGGTATATTTGGTGGGACAAAGCCAGCCCGTCATTTTGCAAAAGGGTAGCAGTGAACTGAGAATTTTGCAAAGTGTGCGTGATGAAGCTCACAGGTTTGCAATAATGTTTCACCGCAAACTCAGAACAAAAAACGAGATAAAATCGCCACTAGACGACATAAAGGGACTTGGCAAAGTCAAGAAAAAAGCACTTTTCTCTGTTTTTTCTTCTGTTGACGAAATAAAAAAGGCAAGTGTGGAAGAGCTTAGTTTGGTTAAAGGTATTGACCCAGCACTTGCTATAAATATTAAAAACTTTGTAGAACACTTGTGATTCCAGGCTGTCGAAAAACGGCGTGACCG
>CALWTG010000049.1 GCA_944384385.1 uncultured Clostridia bacterium
TAGCTCTCTTTTACTTACTTTTTATTTAGTTTTAACTATATCATAAAATTTTTTTTCATAATCGTCAAGCATATTTAGCATATCATCAAAAGACACTACATCATGAATTTTAACTGGTATACTTCTTTGGCACTGCTTACACGACTCGACTGTTATTTTGTTGAGCCTTAAAAGTTTATTTGCACTTGGTTTAAAGGCACAGTACTCATTTTCAAAAAGTATCAAGTTTTTTGCGCCAAGTTCTGTTATTTTTTGAGTTATTATTTCAAGTTTTTCTGGCTTTGGAACTTCTTGAAAAAGTGTTATGTCATACTTTGGGTTTTGCTGACATAAATTTTTTGAAATTATTTCATAGTCAATGTGTTTTTTATCCACACTTTTTATTTGGCAAACATATTCATATTCATCCCCACAAATGGCAATAAATTGGTCGCCTTCACCAAGACGCAAAACGGCGAGGTGGTTTAATTCCTCGTCGTCAAGTTGCAATCTATGGTCAATTATTTTACCAAAAAATCTTCTCAAATCACTTTACCTCTTTTGAAGTGTCCATATATTTTTTGTACTTTGGATAGTTTGAAATTGATATATTGTCTGCCAAAGTTTTTAACGCATCTTTGCTCTTTTTGTCAAGTGCTTTTGGTGACTCTGCTTTGAGTGTTACAAGCAAATCGCCCCTTGATTCTTTGTGAAGAATTTTTGAGCCTTTGCCCTTTATTCTCATAATTGTTCCACTTTGAGTAAGCTCCTTTATGTCTAGCATAAACTCGCCTTCAAGCGTTGGAACTGCACTTTTGCCACCTAAAAGAAGCGTTGTGAAAGGAACATAGACATCAAGATAAAGGTCATTGCCCTTTCGTGTCAAAAGTTTGTCTGGCACCAAATTTATCTTTATGTTCAAATCACCATTCGTGCCTGGACGAGATGGAGCGTTGCCCTGACCTGTCATTTTGAGTATTTGGTCGTCATCAATTCCTGCTGGAATTTTGACATCAATATTTTTTTGAACTCTGACAATGCCTTTGCCTGCACAATAAGTACATTTTTCTTTGATGATTTTACCAGTACCACCACAAGTTTGACATTCGCCTTCACGAATAGTTGTTCCAAATATGGTGTTTTGCTGATATCTCACCCTGCCTGCACCTTTACAGTCTGGACAAGTTGTGAAATTTGAACCATCTTTTGCACCAGTGCCGGCACATTTTGGACAAGTTTCAACTCTTGTTACGGCAATGGTCTTTGTTGTTCCAAGGCAAGCTTCTTTGAGCGTTATGTTTAGGCTGAGATTGATATCTTCACCTTTGTATGCTCTCCTTGCCCTTGACCTTGTGCCACCAAATGCAGAAAATATGTCACCAAAGATGTCATCAAAGCCACCTGAGAAATCAAAACCAGAAAAACCACCACTGGCCCCTGCTCCTTGGCCAAAGCCCGAAAACTGTGGCCCATCGGCAGAACCGAACTGGTCATAGTTTTTGCGCTTTTGGCTATCGGACAAAACCTCATAGGCTTCATTTATTTCTTTGAACTTATCTGCTGCCTCGGGGTTATCTTTATTGAGGTCTGGGTGGTATTTTTTGGCTAGTTTTCGATAGGCGGACTTTATTTCTTCTTCGCTGGCTGTTTTGTCAACACCTAGAATTTTATAATAGTCCTTTGCCATATTCTACCTGTTTTTATTAGTCTTTTTTGTCGCCGTTATTATCTTCTTCAACAACTACTTCTGGATCTGTGTCCTTTTTCTCTTCTGTGCTTTGATTTTGAGCATTTTGTTGTGCTTGTTGATAAAGTTTAACAACAACTTCTTCGCTTGCTTTGCTTAGTGTTTCACCAGCTGCTTTGACTTCTTCTGCTGTTTTGAGGTCTTTTGCCTTCTTAGCTTCGGCAATTGCGTCTTCAAGTTTCTTCTTGTCTTCTTCTGAAACTTTGTCACCATTGTCTTTGAGAAGTTTTTCAAGTTGATATATCTGGTTATCAAGAGCGTTTTGAGCATCTATGAGTTCACGACGCTTTTTATCTTCTTCTGCGTTTTGCTCAGCTTCTTTGACTGCCTTGTTGATTTCTTCTTCTGTCAAGTTGCTTGAAGCTGTGATTGTGATTGATTGCTCTTTGTTTGTTCCAAGGTCTTTTGCACTTACATGAACAATACCGTTTGCATCAATATCGAATGTAACTTCGATTTGTGGAACTCCTCTTGGTGCTGGTGGAATGTCTGTGAGTTGGAATCTTCCAAGTGTCTTGTTCTGAGCAGCAAACTCTCTTTCACCTTGAAGGACATGAATGTCTACTCCTGGTTGATTATCTGTTGCTGTTGAGAATATTTGTGACTTCTTTGTAGGAATTGTTGTGTTCCTGTCAATAAGTTTTGTAAATACTCCACCAAGTGTTTCAATACCAAGTGAAAGTGGTGTGACATCCAAGAGTAAGACGTCTTTAACTTCACCAGCAAGAACACCTGCTTGAATTGCTGCACCAATAGCAACACATTCATCTGGGTTGATGCCTTTGAATGGCTCTTTTCCTGTGAAGTTCTTAACTGCTTCATATGCAGCTGGCATACGTGTTGAACCACCAACTAATATGACTTTGTTGATATCGTTTATTGAAAGTTTTGCATCACTAAGTGCGCGCTTTGTACATTCAATAGTCTTATCAATATAGTCGCTTGTTGCTGCTTCAAACTGAGCACGTGTAAGGTCATATTCCAAGTGTTTTGGACCTGTTGCATCTGCGCTTATGAATGGAAGTGATATTGTTGTCTTTGGAGTTGCAGAAAGTTCAATCTTTGCTTTTTCTGCTGCCTCTTTGAGTCTTTGCATTGCAAGTTTATCGCTTCTTAAATCAATGTTGTTTTTATTTTTGAAGTCTTCAACCAATATGTCTATGATACGGTTATCAAAGTCATCGCCACCAAGGTGTGTATCACCGTTTGTTGACAAAACTTCAAATACGCCATCACCTATTTCAAGTATTGATACATCGAATGTACCACCACCAAGGTCATAGACAAGAATTTTTTGACTCTTGTTTTCACCTTTGTCAAGACCATAAGCAAGTGCTGCTGCTGTTGGTTCGTTGATTATTCTAAGTACTTCAAGTCCTGCGATTCTGCCTGCGTCTTTTGTTGCTTGACGTTGGCTATCGTTAAAGTATGCAGGTACTGTGATAACTGCTTGTGTTACCTTTTCACCAAGATAGCTTTCTGCATCTTGTTTGAGTTTTGAAAGAATCATTGCAGAAATCTCTTGTGGTGTGTACTGTTTACCATTTAATGTGACTTTTTGGTCTGTTCCCATAAGTCTTTTTATTGAAGTGATTGTGTTTTCAGGATTTGCAACTGCTTGACGCTTTGCAACCTTACCGACAAGTCTTTCACCTTCTTTTGTATATGCGACAACAGATGGTGTTGTGCGGTCACCTTCAGCATTTGCAATAACTGTTGGCTGTCCACCTTCCATAACTGCTACGCAGCTGTTTGTTGTTCCTAAGTCAATACCAATAATTTTACTCATTTTTCTCCTCCTTTAATTTATTGACAATAACTTGACTGTATTTAATTACTTTATCATTGAATATATATCCTGCCTGATATTCATCAAGCACTTCGCCGTCTGGCTTTGTTCTGTCAATCATTGTGCTAAGTGCATGGTGATATCTTGGATCAAAAGGCTTACCCACTGTTTCAATCTTCTTGACGCCAAGTGCGTTCAATGAATTTTGAATTTCATTTTCAACCATCTCAATGCCTTTGAGTGATGCTGGGTCGGTTATCATTTGCTTTGCCTTCTTGAAAACATCTAGACTTGGCAAAATAACTTGAATTGCCTCGATTTTTCCGTCAATTTTTGCCTGTCTTATGCTTTCTTGGCTACGCTTACGGTAGTTGTCAAAGTCGGCTTGAATTATTCTTGCCATGTTAAGATATTCTTGTGCAAGGTCAGGTTTTTCGGTATTTTCACTTGCCTTACTTTCAGGCTTTTCTTCGCTTGGCTTAGCTTCGTCTTCTTTGACTGGCTGTTCAACAACCGGCTCTTTTTCTAGCGGTTCGTCTTTTGGCTTTGTTTGTTCTTGTTTTTTATACGACATTAGCTATCTCCTTTGTCTTTATCTAGCTCATTCATTACAATTTTCAGAGCCTGTGCGATGTTTGCATAGTCCATTCTATCAGGTCCAATAACTGCAAGTGACGCAACTGGCGTTCCCCTGATGATTATTGGCGCCGTGATGAGTGCACATCCTGCCATTTTGGCATCATCGTCGGCAATTTCAACTGTTATGTCATCGCTGGCACGAACGGTATTGTATAACTCATCTTTGTCACCAAGAAGCGAAAGTATTTTTTTTGTCTTTGTCACACTTGTCGCCTCATTCTCGTTTAAGATGTTTGCAGTGGCTTCACCACGAACATCAACTTTGGTCTTTTTGATGAACTTGCGCATACTGTCTATTAGGCTACTTACAAGAGATTGAAATGTCTTGACTTCACCAAGCGACTTCTCTAATATGTCGCCTTCCAGCATTTCACCAATCGTCTTGCCCGCGAATTTTCGAGTTAAAAATGCTGACGCATCATCGCACACTTTCTCACTTGCGTTGGTTGTTAAACTGTTTTTAACAATTCCGCTGTGAGTTCTAAATAGCACAAGTGCCTCACTGTCAATTAGTGGTATGATTTTAACTTCTTCAATCACAAGTTTGTCATAACCATTTGCGACCATTATTGTTGGATAGTTCGTCGCCTTTGACACAAGGTCTGCAATTCCTGACAAAATTTGCGAAAGCGAATTAGTTTCACCGTCCAAAAGCTTTTCAACTTTTGAAAGGCTATCCTCAGAAACTTGAAAATCTTCAAGCAGTGAAGAAACATAGTACTTATACCCTTCCGCCGTTGGAATTCTCCCCCCTGATGTGTGTAGTTGCTTTAAATATCCCATACTTTCAAGAGCATTGAGTTCATTACGAAGTGTTGCTGTTGAAATTTTTGGAATATGTCTGTCTTTCACACCGGCACTTGTTATTGGAGCAGCGTCTTTGATGTAGTCTTCAACTACACTACACAAAATGAAATGTTTACGTTCACTTAAATGCATAATCTGCTCCTTTTTTATTTTTGATTGCTAGCACTCGGCTTTTGTTTGTGCTAACAGTATTATATGCATAGTGTTACAATTTGTCAACACTTTTATGCAAAAAAAAACAAAAAAAAATTGTCACAAAGCCAAATTTGCCCTAAGCGACAATTTTAAAAATTACCTTACATGTATAATACCTTGGTATTTTTTACTTTTCATTTAATTCTATTTTTACCAATACAAGCCATTCAAATATGGATAACCGTCGTTCAAAGAATCACTTTGACTCCAAAGCAAACCTAAATTGAGACTTTTTAATGTTGATACTGTTTTTTTCGTATATCCTGATGCTAAAATTTGATTTGTATATGTATATGAATTTTTAGTCAATGTTCTTTTTTCTTGTTTATTGTTACTTTTAAATTGTGCTTGAACAGTAAGTCTGTTGTTTGATTTGTCTAAATTAACATATATTTTAACATCTGATATATTTTCAACCGAAAACAAAGAAGAATCCAGTGAAATAGTTTTACTAGTAGTAATTGTCCCACTTCCAATATCTTTTTCGTCCGAAGTCGTATCTTCGTCTGAATAAAGCTCACTCATTCTATTGACATATGAAACACCAAAATCATACATAGTATTTCTGCCACTTATGCTATAACTATATTTAGTGCAATTATAGGAAGCACTTGCACTATTGTTATAATCATATATTCCATATGTGTTTGTTAACCCTGATGAACTTGGTGATTCATTAACAGCTCCAATAATAGGATTATAAAAATAAGTATAGTCATATTTTAACTGCAAATAGTAAATAACAGCATTATTAACCCATATTGTAGAGTATTGGTTACCAAGATTAACAGATTCTACTTCTTTTGAAAAATAATACAACACAAAAGCATAAACATCATCATACTGCACTTTGCCACCATCAACTTTGCTTGTCGAATAACAATAAGAAATATTTGTGGAGTTTGCATTATCATTTGACACATTGCCAGCTATTCCTCCGGCATAAGCATATTCCGACGAAATAGTTCTTTCAATCTTTTCTTTGTCATTATTGGCATTACCTTTTATGTAATAATAGTAATAAAAACCATTTCTTTCTCCAATTTTAATAAAACCCATAATCTTGATTTCTTCTATTAGTTTCTTGAAATAATAAAGCTCCTCAACATTATAATTGTTATAATTCACATAACTAGTATCATAAGTTTTTGTTTGTTTTGCATTAGCAACAATTTCACCTCTATTATAGCAATTCTTTATGCCAGAAGTAGTGTATCCAACAATTCCACCAGCAAAACTTTTTGAAGTGCTAGCCGTTCCTGCTTCAATTTTTCCGTAATTAGCGCATTGGTCAATTGGCTTGTCTGTATAACCAACAATCCCCCCAGCTCTCACATCTCCGCCACCTTCAGGTGTGGTTGCACTTGTTACACTACCATAATTAACGCATAATTGAATAGTTCCGTAACTCTCAGCAGTTATACCTCCTGCTCGTGGCCAATCATTTGTCCCATTAGATATTGAGCCATAATTATAACAATTTTTAACAGTACCACTATTTATTCTTCCAGCAATACCCCCAGAAAACTTTGCCGATGTAATTGAAGCATAATTTTTACAATTTGTGATGTTTGGCAATATACCAATATATGAATCCATATTCCCCGCAATCCCGCCAGCACATCTATCGTAATTTCCTTTATAAGCCGATCCTGTAACAGAACCACTAAGAACAAATACATTTTCTATACGTCCTCGGCAAAACCCCGCTACAGCACCTGTGTAGGTTTCCACTGAAGAAGAATAAGAATTTGCAACATTTATATTTTTTAAATATAAATTCTTTATTATGCCATTTGTTACAACTCCATTGGTTGTCGTTGTACTTCGCAGTTCACTTACCATACCTAGATATTTATAACCTGAACTTTTTATCTCCAAATTACTTATTACATGATAATTACCATTAAATACACTACTAAATGTTGAAGGCGTCCATGATCTTCCCAGCATATTTACATCATTTAAAAGAATATATTCACTGTTTATGTATTTAACATTGTTTGGATTGCCAACACTTGTCATTGAATCAGCATAGACAAAACTGGCATCATTTAACTGCTTTTCAACACTTTCATTTATCATAAACACACCAGCTAGTTGCTCAGGAGTGGATATTCCATAAGTATTTGTCAAAACCCCGCCTTCAAAAGTTTGGTCAACAAGGTCAAAATCATAACTTGCAACATCTTGCCAAGAAGCTTGGTCAATTTCAAAATCAGAAAAAACTTGATAAGAATAAATTATTGCTACAAAAATAAATGTTATGTAAAATAACACAAACCAAATGTATTTAAATCTTGTTGTGTTGTCATTTATCATATTTTATTTATAGTATACACGAAAAATTATAACAAATCAAATTTTTTACCAATTTGAAATGGGATATGTTTATATATTTTTTAAATAATTTATATTTTAAATAATAAAAAAAAGACTAGGAGATAACCTAATCTTTTTTTTCAATCAAACTAAATAGAATTTGTAACTGGGTTTCTTTGCAGATATATATAACAAAAGCGCCACATTTTCTCACACTCTTTGGTGTGTCGACATTTCTCTTTAAAAGGAGGTGATCCAGCCGCACCTTCCGATACGGCTACCTTGTTACGACTTCACCCCAGTCATTGGTTTTACCTTAGACAGCTGCCCCCTTGCGGTTAGCTCACTGGCTTTGGGTACCCCCAACTCCCATGGCGTGACAGGCGGTGTGTACAAGACCCGGGAACGCATTCACCCCGACATGCTGATTCGGGATTACTAGCAACTCCGTCTTCGTGTGGGCGGGTTGCAGCCCACAGTCTGAATTGAGAGTAACTTTTTGAGGTTTGCTCCATCTTCCAACTTCGCTTCTCATTGTACCCCCCATTGTAGCACGTGTGTAGCCCAAGACGTAAGGGGCATGATGATTTGACATCATCCCCACCTTCCTCCGTATTATCTACGGCTGTCTCCTTAGAGTCCCTAACTTAATATTGGCAACTAAGGACAAGGGTTGCGCTCGTTGCGGGACTTAACCCAACATCTCACGACACGAGCTGACGACAACCATGCACCATCTGTTTATGTGTAATATTGCTATTATTTCTCCAATCTCTTGGATATGCACACAATGTCAAGTCTTGGTAAGGTTTTTCGCGTTGCTTCGAATTAAACAACATGCTCCGCTGCTTGTGCGGGTCCCCGTCAATTCCTTTGAGTTTCAACCTTGCGGCCGTACTACTCAGGCGGGATACTTATCGCGTTTGCTTCAACACGGATGGAGTCGATACCACCCACGTTTAGTATCCATCGTTTAGGGCGTGGACTACCAGGGTATCTAATCCTGTTTGATCCCCACGCTTTCGAGTCTCAGTGTCAGTTGCAGTCCAGTATGTCGCCTTCGCCTCTGGTGTTCTTCCTAATATCTACGCATTCCACCGCTACACTAGGAGTTCCACATACCCCTCCTGCACTCTAGCTTACCAGTATGAATCGCATTTCCGAAGTTGAGCCTCGGTCTTTCACGTTTCACTTAATATGCCACCTACACTCCCTTTACGCCCAGTTATTCCGGACAACGCTCGCTACCTACGTATTACCGCGGCTGCTGGCACGTAGTTGGCCGTAGCTTGCTCCTGTGGTACCATCACTTTCTTTGTCCCACAGATCAGAAGTTTACAATCCGAAAACCTTCTTCCTTCACGCGGCGTTGCTGGGTCAGAGTTCCCTCCATTGCCCAATATTC
>CALWTG010000050.1 GCA_944384385.1 uncultured Clostridia bacterium
AAAAAATGGATATTTATGATTTTAACATAACAAAATACATGGATCCAAACCTTGTAATAAAGGCAATTTCAAAAAATAAAATGCTATTTAAAAAAATGTGTCAAAAAGATGTTTATTTTCTATTTAATTATCAAAGAAATTTACCTCAAGACCTTCAAAAAGCACCTATATTTTATAAAACCTTAATAGACCAACTTGTGGAAGAAGGAAATCAAAATGCCTTACAAATTTTGACAAGGTATGTCTATATGATGGATGATAAAACAATAAAATCATTAGTAAAAAAGATGGAATTTTTATCATACTTACAAAATAGCAAATTGATAAACGAAAAAGACTTTTTAATGTATAAAAATGAACTTATTTCCTATGCAAATGACCAAGAATATGATCTTTAATACATCTTTGTACTGCTCACATAGCTTCCCCAAAAAGTAGTTACTACTTTTTGGGGACTCATATAAATGAGCATTAAAATTCCAATAAAATTTGCTCTCATGGTGTAATGGATAGCACAATGGTCTTCGGAACCATTTGTTCGGGTTCGAATCCTGATGGGAGCACCAAAAATAAAATAAACTTTCACACTCTATTTTCTACAAATACGCATATAAATATGACTCTTTTACTTAACATAAGGAAATGAGATTATTATGAATTTTTATCATGGAAGTACAAATCCAAACTTAAAACTACTTGAAAAAAGTCATTCAAGAGATGGCTATGTTTATGCAACTAGTGACAAATTGGTCGCATTGACTTATGCAGCGAGAAGTTTCCCTAACATGTTCGTAACAAAAGATGATAAAATTTGTTTTTTTGAATTATTACCAAACTTATTTGAAAAAATGACAAAATCAAAAAAGGGATATATTTATACATTAAAAAACAGTTACTTTGTGCCAGTTGACTTGCCTAAACAAAAATGCGCGCATAATAATTGCTATCGCACAGACAAAGATGTGGAGATTATTGAAAAAGAAGAAATTCAAGATTTGTACACTGAGCTTTTAAATTATGAAAAACAAGGCAACTTTGTATTATACAGATATGAATCAATACCTACTGATACAAGACAAAAAATGATTGACGATATTAAACGGGTAGCCAAAACTTTACCCAAAGAAAAAATTGAAGATAAAAATAACTTTTGGAAATTATTTTTAGAAGAAGATAGACAAAAATAAAAACAGCGGTTTAAACTGCTGTTTTTATTTTATTTTACATTATTTTTTATAATAATTTACCCTACCAAAAACAGAATGGATACTGCAAGGAGAATTTGAGCGAGATAGTAAAGAATGTGATTTACATATATCCACACTTTTTCTGCTCTGCCTCCAAAATATTGCATTGAAAGAACAAGGTCTGACAAAAGAAAGACAATCATGCCAACTGCAAATATCCAAAAAATTGGACTAAATATTGCTATTGAAATTGAAAATGCTGTCATAAATGTTAACACCACACTATAAGTTGCAACAAGCCATTTCATTTTCCCGAAGTCCATACCCATCTTTTTTGATGATAGCAAAATTATTGCAGTTACAACCATTGCCACACCAAGTGATGCTAATATGTTCCAAAGAATATTATTTGGTAATACATCGATATTGTAAATTAGTGCACTAGCAAAATAGAAGAAGTGCCCTATCATAAATGAACAAGTGCCGAATACAAAGTATTCATTACCCTGCTCAGGATACATAACTTTTATATCCAAAATTATGTCGCCAATAAGTCCAAACACAAGCCCAACTAAAATCATCAAACCAAACATACTTGCACCAGTTTGGTATATTGCAAAAACTGCGCATAAAATAAAGAAAATTGAAGAAGTTGTTTTTAATGCCAAAGTTATTACACTAGCTTTTGAAGCTCTAAAACAACAAAAAATAATACAAAAAACCAAGCTTAGTACTGCAAAAGCAAAACTAAATGTTTCAAAAGATATACCTGTTTCCATTTCACACTCCTAGGTAAAGTTTAACATATTTTGTTACATTTTGCTAATAAAAAAGCCATATTGTTTATACAATAGGCTTTATTTAAATTATCAACTTATATTTACATTGAAATATCAAGCGAAGAATCAACTTCTTTAAAATCGTGGCTAAGCATATTCATATCTTTATCAAACGCCACATCACCAACAAAGTGCTTACCATTAAGTGCCATAGGCATCCATAAAAGGTCATCTGCAAGCATTTTTTCATATGGTATTTTGTCTAATTCATACCAGTTTGGTAACATCTCTTCACTTTCAGTTATTTCACCAGCATATTTTGTGCAAGCGTATATGTACATATACATATTCACATGCTCGCCCTTATACCAAACATCAAAATGAATCTTGCCAATTAATTCGTAAGTTAACGGTGTTGCACCAATTTCTTCTTGGCATTCTCTTACCATTGCTTGTTCTATAGTTTCGCCAAAATCTTGTTTACCACCTATACCATTTAGTGTGCCTTTTGCAAAACCCCTTTTCTTTTCTCCAAATAAAATTTTGTTGTCTTTCATAAACAAAGCAAGAGTTGTGTTAATTGTTCTTAAATTTTCCATATTTTCTCCTATGAATCAAATACAAATATTAAAACCTAAAACAAGCAGAAACATTGTATTGTGAAGTTTTTCGGCAGTCTGAATATTATTTATTTCTAATAGCTGCTTGTGCTGCCGCAAGTCTTGCAATAGGCACTCTGTATGGTGAGCATGATACATATGTGAGCCCTACTCTATGGAAGAAGTCAATAGATTGAGGATCTCCACCATGTTCGCCACAAACACCAAGTTTGATGTCTGGACGAGTTTGCTTTCCAAGTTTTACTGCCATATCAACAAGTTTGCCAACACCTTTTTCGTCAACATGAGCGAATGGGTCGCTGTCAAAAAGTTTTTTGTCATAATAAGCATTTAAGAACTTGCCTGCATCGTCACGGCTGAAACCAAATGTCATTTGAGTCAAGTCGTTTGTTCCGAATGAGAAGAACTGAGCTGTCTTCGCTATTTCGTCAGCAGTGAGTGCTGCACGTGGTATTTCAATCATTGTACCAATTTTGTAGTCAAGTTTTTCTCCACTTTGCTTTATAACTTCATCCGCCGTCTCAGCGACGATATCACGGACATAGTTAAATTCTTTTGCTTCACAAGTAAGTGGAATCATTATCTCTGGATGAATGTCATAGCCATCTTCTTTTTTCACTGTGAGTGCTGCTTCAATGACTGCACGGGTTTGCATTCTTGCAATCTCTGGATATGTGACTGCAAGTCTTAGACCACGGTGCCCCATCATTGGGTTAAATTCATGCAAACTTTCAACTGTGTGTTTAAGCTTTTCAAAAGTCAAGCCCATATCTTTTGCAAGTGCACGAATTTCATCATCTGTGTGTGGTAAAAATTCATGAAGAGGTGGATCCAAAAATCTTATTGTAACTGGATTACCTCTCATTGCTCTATAAAGCCCAATAAAGTCTTTTCTTTGCATAGGAAGAAGTTTTGCAAGTGCTTTTTCTCTTTCTTCGACAGTTGAAGAAACAATCATCTCTCTAACAGCTGGAATACGGTCTGCATCAAAGAACATATGCTCTGTTCTGCATAGACCAATACCCTCTGCACCAAACTTGTATGCAACTTCTGCATCACGTGGGTTATCTGCGTTTGTGCAAACTTTCAATCTGCGAGTGCTATCTGCCCACTCCATAATTGTTGCAAAATCGCCTGTGACTTCTGCTGGTTTTGTCTTAATCTTTCTGCCGTAAACATTGCCTGTTGAACCATCAAATGCAATTTCATCGCCTTCGTGATATATCTTTCCTGCAATGGTGCAAACTTTGTTTTCTTCGTCAACAGAAAGTTCTCCACAGCCTGCGACGCATGCTGTTCCCATTCCACGAGCAACAACTGCTGCGTGAGATGTCATACCGCCACGTGCTGTCAAAACACCTTGGCTGACCGCCATACCTTCGATGTCTTCTGGTGAAGTTTCAAGACGAACCAAAACAACTTTTTCTTTGTTTGCACTGAGTTGTTTTGCTCTTTCAGCTGTGAACACAATCTTGCCTGTTGCTGCACCTGGTGATGCTGGAAGACCGTGTGCAATAACTTCTGCATTCTTTAAGTCTTGATCGTCAAATGTTGGGTGTAAAAGTGCATCAAGCTGTTTTGGGTCAAGCATCAAAAGTGCTTGCTCTTTGTTTATCCTGCCCTCGCTAACAAGGTCAACAGCAATTTTTAGCGCTGCTTTTGCTGTACGTTTACCGTTTCTTGTTTGAAGCATATAGAGTTTGCCTTTTTCTATTGTGAACTCCATATCTTGCATATCATTGTAGTGATTTTCCAAAATTTCACAAATTTCTGTGAATTGTTTATATATGTCTGGATTTTGTGTTTCAAGAGTTGAGATTGGGTTTGGTGTTCTAATTCCTGCAACAACATCTTCGCCTTGTGCGTTCATAAGGTATTCGCCAAAAAGTTTTTTCTCGCCTGTTGCTGGGTTACGAGTAAATGCAACACCTGTTCCACTTGTTTCGCCCATGTTACCGAATACCATGCTTTGAACATTGACAGCCGTTCCCCAACTTGATGGTATGTCATTCATACGACGATAAGCATTTGCTCTTGGGTTGTCCCATGACCTAAACACTGCTTTGACTGCTTCAATAAGCTGGGTGTGTGGGTCTGTTGGAAAGTCTGCCTTCATCTCTTGTTTGTAGAAAACTTTAAACTTTTCAACCATTTCTTTAAGGTCTTCGGTCGAGAACTCAATATCAAGCTTT
Source organism: uncultured Clostridia bacterium (assembly GCA_944384385.1). GTDB lineage: Bacteria > Bacillota > Clostridia > Christensenellales > UBA1242 > UBA5893. Next base: position 4,779 of record CALWTG010000050.1, read on the forward strand.
ATTCCTCTTTTTTCTTTCATGTCGTCAATTATTCTTTCAAACTTGCTTTTATCTAGTCCCATAACGACATCACTGAACATCTGAATAAATCTTCTGTAACTATCATACGCAAAGCGTGGATTTGCAGTAAGTTCAGCAAGCCCTTCAGCAACCTCATCATTTATGCCAAGGTTCAAAATTGTGTCCATCATTCCCGGCATTGAAGCTCTTGCTCCTGAACGAACAGAAACCAAAAGTGGGTTGGTCTTGTCACCAAACTTTTTGCCTGTCATTTCTTCAAGCTTTTTAAGCCCTTGCTCAACTTGTGCAATAATTTCGTCGTTGAGTTTTTTGCCGTTCTCATAATACTTTGTACAAGCTTCTGTTGTGACTGTGAAGCCTTGTGGCACTGGAAGGCCGATATTTGTCATCTCAGCAAGGTTTGCACCTTTACCACCAAGAAGACTACGCATTGAGGCGTTACCCTCACTAAAAAGATAAACGTATTTTGTCATTTTTCCTCCATATATTGACTTTTTTCAAACTTAATTATTTTATAGCAACAAAAAAAAATAAGCAAACAAATACTGCTTATTTTTAAAGTAATTTCAACTTTTTATTAAACCGTCTATCAAAATTTATATTGAGTATATTTAGTACTTCGTCTTCACTTCCCTTTGAAAGTTTTAGCGTTGAAAGTTTGTCATAATCTGTTGAGTCTAAAAGTTTCATCGCAGAGCCTGCTCGTGCAGAAACTTCTATTGAATTGTAAGTTTTGCAAGCTGGGCACACAATTTCTCCAAAATCTAAATTCAAATACCTTTTCCCGCTCAGCCTTTCACCGCAAACAGAGCAATTTGAAAGTGCAAGTGAATAGCCCATTGAAGAAAAAACCGACAAAAGGTATTTAATTAGCACATATTTTTCATTCACATCATCATACGCAATTTTTCCAAGGGCTTTTAATGTTTCAACAAAAAGCGGTGCATTTTGCTCATTTTCAAGCGCTATGGTGTTGACCACTTCCAAAATAGCACAAGCAATATAATATTTATCAATGTCTTTGGTCAACTCAAACATATTATTTTCAACATCGACACCTGTCACAATCATTGACGGTGTATCAATAAAAAAATCGCCAAAACAAAAAAGTTCTTTGGCAAATTTGAGTTTTGCTTTTGGTGCTTTGACTGACCTAAGCGTTGCGCACATCTTCCCTTTTTCAAGAGTGAAAAGTGTTATACGCTTGTCCTTTTCTTTGTAGTCGCTAGCCCCAATAACTATTGCTTTTACCTTTATGCCCATTAAAGTTCCATTCCCTCACTCATTAGTTTTCCTTCACCAATGTAGCGATCCAAGACTTTGTCATCGGTGTGCTGAACGGCATGATACAAGAGGTATATGTTTACATTACCTGTGCTTTTAAATATTTCCCAAAGCTTTTTAGCATTGTCTGAAATAAAATTTTCCATATTTCACCTCTTGCTTTTGTGTTTTACATTATCATTATACTAATATTATATGCAAAAGAAAAGAAAAAATTTACACATCTTCGTTTTTGTAACCAAATTCTGTTAAATAATTTATATTTTCTCTCCAATCTTTTTTTACTTTGACAAATAGTTTAAGCATCACCTTGCACGAAACAAGTGCTTCAATGTCCATTCTTGCACTTTGTCCTATTTGTTTAATCATTGAACCCTTTTTGCCTATGATTATGCTCTTGTGACTTTCTTTTTCGCAAACGATATCAGCTTCAATAATTAGTATAGTTGGTTTTTGCTCATATTTTGTAACATTTACGCTAATTCCGTGTGGAATTTCTTCATTTAAGTAATTTAGTGCTTTTTCTCTAATTATTTCACTGACCATAAACTTTAAAGATTTGTCTGTGTAATCATCTTCGTCATAGACAAAATTTTTTGTATCACTTTTTGGCAAGTTTTTCAATATCTCGTCCATAAGCATAGATGTGTTTTCACCAGTCTTAGCACTAAGTGGCAAAATGTCATCAAAGCCAAGATTTGAAAGTTTTTGTGATAGTGGCAACAAATTTTCTTTTTTTATTGAGTCAATTTTGTTTAGCACAACTATTATTTTTGCGTCGCAGTTTTCCTTCAAACTTTTAAGATAGTCGGCTTCAAAATCGTCAAACTTTTTCGTGCTGTCAATAAGATATAAAATCACATCGGCGCCACTTTCTGCACTGCGAATATTTTTATTCATAAATTTGTCTAGTGCGTTTTTTGATTTGTGAACACCAGGGGTGTCGATAAACACAAGTTGATAGTTCTCTGTCGTCAAAATTCCAAGAATGTTATTTCGTGTCGTCTGCGCCTTTGGAGAAACAATGGCAACTTTGTTCTTTATCAAAAAATTCACCAAAGTGCTCTTGCCTGCGTTTGGCTTCCCAACAACTGCAATATATCCAAAACTGTAACTCATCTTTTTATATCTGCCTCTTTTAAAATTTCATCTTGAAGTGGAAACATAACCTCTTCATCACATTTTTCTATATGGTCATAGCCAAGCAAGTGCAAAAGTCCATGAAGTGCCAAAAAGCAAAACTCCCTTTGCTCACTGTGACCATACTCTCTTGCCTGCTGTTTTGCTCGAACACGACATATGACAATGTCACCTATGTCACTTGTAATGTTTTCATCAAGCATTTCGCCACTTTTTAATTCTTCACGCTCATACATAGGAAAAGACAAAACATCTGTCACTCTGTCAACATTTCTATACTCGTTATTTAAACGCCTTATCTCATTTTGAGATACAATAGTCACATTGACTGATATGTTGTTTTTTGTCGCCGTCTTTTTGAGTGCAACCGAAAAAACTTTGTTTATTAGTTGCTTTAAGCTCTCATCTTTAAAATTATTAAAATTTATGACCATACTCACCTATGCTATTTTTTTATTGACAGTCACTGAGTATTCAACGACATGATATCCGTCATAGTCGCGAACAACGTGGCTTTCATTTTTTATTATGTCATATTCTTTGACATTTAGCAAGGCAGTTTGACGAGTTTTGTCAACATAGTAATCTAAATTTTCTGAAAAGTTTGTATTTTCAACAACTTCCTCAAATTCATAACACATTGTGTATGTTATCTTTATTGGCATAAGTGTGTCAGAAATATAAGATGTTGAAGTTTTGCTTTCATAGTTTGAAAACTTGACCTCATTGTTTGTTGAATATATTTTTAATCCCAAGAATGTTATATCATAATTTTTTACCACATTGCCCGTGTACTTTTTTTCAAGTTTTTGGTCATAAACCGTGACCGAGCTTGTGATATACACATCGGCGACAATGTCGGCAAGTGGCTGGACAGAGCGTGTGTTTCCCTGGCTATCGGTGGCATATGGATATACAAGCACATCTCCAACCCTGACTATGTCGCCAGCCTTTACGGCAAGAGTGCCTTGAACAAGTTTTATGCTTGTTATTTTGCAGTCGTAAATTGAAATAATCGGTGCAAAATTTCCATAGTCAACAATTTCGGTGTTCGTTAACTGTTCTTTAATATTTATTATGAGCGCATTGCCTCGAAAAATAATACTCACATAACTTATGTATGGCAAACTTTCAATCTGGTCTTCAAGGCTTTCAACATCTATACTTGACTTAAAAGCATAGTCGTGAATACCATTTTTTTTCAAAACATCATATATGCTTTGTTCTGTGAATGTAATATCACCCATCAAAATGACATCTGTTATGAAAAAACTGGAAACTATCCATAAAATAGCTGAAACAATAATACCACAAATCACCCCTATACTTGTAAACCTTGTGATTAAACTTGCACTTCTAACCGGCTCAGATTTAAAGTCTTTTAAACCATAAAATTTAAAATATTTTTTAATTTGTTTTTTGTCACGAAAAAAAAAAAAAAAGACAACACTTTCATCACTTTT
>CALWTG010000051.1 GCA_944384385.1 uncultured Clostridia bacterium
TATGTGTCAATCATATGTCAAATGTTGATGGAGAAATTGCTGACATCGAAAATATAGGCAATCTATGTAAACAAAAAGGCATTTTATTTTTAGTCGATGGAGCTCAAAGTGCTGGACATTTAAAATTAGACATAAAAAAATTTAACATTGATATGTTAGCCCTAGCCCCACACAAAGGACTTTATGCTCCCCAAGGTGTTGGCGTGCTAGGCTTTAATAATGACATTGAACTAAAACCAATACGTTTTGGCGGAACAGGAACAGAGGGCGAAAACGTCTATCAGCCAACAACATCTATTGAACGATTTGAAAGCGGAACTCTCCCCACGCCAAATATACTAGGATTGGGAGCTGGAATAGATTTTGTAAACGCTCATTTTGATGAGATAAATTCAAAAATAGACGATTTGTCAACATATTTAAACTATGAACTAAGCCAAATAAACGGCGTGAAAGTATACACACACCCAAAAAACTCATATGGCGTGATTGGTTTCAACATTAAAGATTTTGGCTCGACAGAAGTGAGTCAAATACTAAGTGACAAGTATAATATTTGCGTTCGTGGAGGATTGCACTGTGCAGGTCTTAAACATAGGTATCTCGGCACGCTTGACCAAGGTGTCGTGAGAGCATCGTTGTCATACTTCAATACATTCACAGAATGTGAAAAATTTGTTAGAGCAATTAAACAAATATCCAAACTTTAGATATAAAAAAACTTGCCAAAAGGCAAGTTTTTTTAAACAATTTGTTATTTTCTATTTGCAAATACGCCAACGATACCAGATAAGAGTGTTCCAAGACTAAGCATATAGAAGCCAACACCTGGCATTAAGATGGTTGACAAATAGTCATTGACATTACTCTGTGATACACGGTATACAATACCAAGAACAATTGCGACTAAAGCCAAAAGTAATTCAACTATTGCAATAAATTTTAATACTTTGTTCCAGTCTATTTTGCCAATACCAATGAAGCCCAAAAGATAACAAATTGCATACAAACATCCAAGCACTAATGCAATTAACAACAAAACTTCGCAAACTGTTCCAAGTGCAGCATTGTCGCCGGCTTTTTCAGCGAAAATACCAATGCCGTCAAGAGTTCGTGTGGTGTTTGTAATATCACTTGTTATTTGTGGAACCCACATGGCAAGGAAAATACCTATGAAAGCCACAACAACAAGCCCAATTGCAATCATGTTTGTAATAAGTCTTTTCTTTTTCATCATTCCTCCTTAAAACTATTGTATCAATAAAATAAAAACAAAGCAACTAAAATCATATTATTTTGCATCATACCATGTTTTTCCACTGCCAATGCTAACAATTAGTGGGACATCAAGTTTGACAACATTTTCCATACATGACTTCAATATACTTTCAACTGTTTCTCTTTCATCTTTTGCACAATCAACAATTAACTCGTCATGAATTTGCAAAATCATTTGAGATTTAAGTTTTTTCTCTTTAAGTTCTCTGTCAACTTTAATCATTGCAAGTTTGATTATGTCAGATGCACTTCCTTGAAGAGGCATATTCATTGCCACTCTTTCGCCAAACTGCTGTATATTTTTATTGACAGAGTGAAGTTCATTTATCTTTCTAATTCTACCGAACATTGTTCTACTCATGCCACTTTCTCGTGCCGATTCAACATTTTTTTTCATATATGTCGTAACTTTTGGATATGTTGCATGATATCTATCCATAAATATTTTTGCTTCTTTTGCAGATATCCCAAGTTGGTTTGAAAGTCCAAATGCGCTAATTCCATAAATGATTCCAAAATTTACAGCCTTGGCTGATGATCTTTCACTTGATGTGACTTCATCAAGTGGTTTTGAAAAGATTTTTGCAGCTGTTGCCCTGTGAATATCCTCATTATTTAGATATGCTTCAATCAAATGTTCATCTCCTGAAAATGATGCTAAAAGCCTTAACTCAATTTGATTATAGTCGGCAGACACAATACAACCATCTTCAAAACGTGATACAAACAATTTTCGCAAATTTCTTCCGTCTTCTTCTTTTATTGGTAGATTTTGCAAGTTTGGTTCGCTTGATGAAAGCCTACCAGTTGCCGTCAAAGTTTGGTTAAAAATTGTGTGAATACACTCACCTTTCTCTTCAACAAGTTTTGTGTATGGATCCAAATAACCACTCACAAGTTTTTGAATTTTTCTATATCTAATAAAAAGTGGAACAATCGGATGTTCATCGACAAGCAAACTTAAATAATCACTACTTGTAGAATGTTTTTTGTTATTATAGTCGCTAAGTTTAAGTTCATCAAAAAGTATACTTGCAACTTGTTTTGGAGAATTTAAGTTAAATTGTTTGTTTGCGTAAAAATATATTTTGTCCTGTATATTTTGAAGTTCATCTTTATATCTTTTTGACAGTTCACTTAAATGTTTTGAGTTGATATAAAAACCATCTTTTTCCATTTCATATAGTACATAAGTCAATGGAATTTCAATATTATTGTATACGAACATAAGTCCAAGCGATTTCATTTGTGCGAGCAGGTCTTGTCTTAACAGTCCAAACTCCTGAGTGATGATATCTTTACCAATTTTTTCGCCAGCATGGACAAGATATAATGCAATGCTTACATCAAAAATTTCGCCTTTCATATTTACAAAAGCTTGGTTTTTATGCATATGAGATTTTAAGTCATATGTTATTTTGACTATATTTTCATTTTGAAGAATAGGATTTAAATAATTTAGTAATACATTTTCATCTAGCCCAGAAAACAAATCTCTTTGTGCAGACAAAAAGTAAACATTTTCATCGTTTATTGAAAATTCAAAATTATCTAGAAAATCAAACGCCAAATAATCAATTTTTTGACTTAATATACTTTTTAATTGATTTTCATCTTTAATTTCAACTCTATTTTCCTTTATTTTTCTGACTGACGATTGAATCTGATTTGCATTGTCAGAAAACAATTCTTGACGCCTAAGCAGTGAACGAAATTGATATTTCTCAAAAAACTTTTTCACATCAGCATTAAAAGGAAAATCATATTCATATCTTTTTATATTTACATCAATTCCACAATTTGTGTTTATAGTTGCTAATTTATATGAAAGATAAGCGCTTTCTTTACCATTTACCAATTTTTCCTTTAACTTGCCATTAAAGTCGTCAATATGAGCATAAATATTATCCAAAGAACCATAATCCTTTAATAAATTTGTAGCAGTAACAGAACCGACACCTGCCACTCCGGGTATATTATCGGAGCTATCACCCATTAGCGCCTTTAAATCTATTATTTGTTTTGCTGTTATTCCAAAAGTTTCTTTGATGTTGCTTAAATCAATTTTTTCAACATCAGTAATACCTTTTTTGGTAAGCCACACCTGAGTATTTTCATCTATAAGTTGCAACACGTCTCTATCCCCTGACAAAATTATATTTTCAACGCCACTATGTTTTGCAACTGTTCCAATAATGTCGTCAGCTTCAATATTTGGGACTTCATAGATACTGATATTCATAAAATTTAAAAGAGTTTTTAATAATGGCATTTGAGAGCGAAGTTCTGGTGGCATTTCTTTTCGCGTGCCTTTATATTGAGCGTACATATCTGTTCGAAAAGTGTGCCTTGAATGGTCAAAAGCCACACATATGTATTGAGGCTGTATCTCAGTTACACACTTTACAAGTATGTTAACAAACCCATAAACGGCATTTGAATATTCCCCATCTTGGTTAGTTAAAAGAGGCAGTGCATAAAAAGCTCTATTTACTAAACTATTTCCGTCTATTATGACTAACTTTTGCATTATTGAACTCTCCTATTAAAAAAACGCCAAGGTGGCGTTTTGGACTGTTAGCGAGTATAAACTCACTACGCTAACATACTTGTAAACAACTTAACAACAGCTTCACCTTCGCCACTGCCAAAAAGACCACTTATCCACTCTGGTACCATTGTTGCAATTATGAATAATACTATTGCCAGTACAATTAAAATTATAACAATGAACTTTATTATTCTGCCTGCCAAGCCACCAAAGGCAAACAAACAAAGAAGTGTCATTGCCCCATAATCAACGGCATAATCAACATATGGTTGAAATTTTTCTGGAATAGAAAATAATTCATTTGAACATGCTTCATTTACTTTCAAAAGTGCAAGCCCAATTACGAATGCGGTGGTAATGAGTGTTAAAACAAAAAAATATACCTTTTTCATTTTTCTCTCCTATCTAAATAAATTATATCACAAAAAGTAGTATTTTGTCCATGTATTTTTTATTAGCCAATTTCACGCTCTTTTTCTTCTCTGGACTTTTCCTTTCTTATCTTTTTACGCTCTTTGCGGGTTAAATCTTTGTTTTTGTTACCTATCTTTTTAAGTTTATCTATAAAGTTGACTTTGTTTTCCTTGCCAACTAAAAGTCTTGTTATATTACCTCTATGCATAAACCACATAAAGAAGTATAGTATAAACAATATAATTGTTATGACTATATTGTCGTGGAATTTGTAGCCCTCAATAACAGTAAGTGCAGTAATAAACAAAAAAGAAGCCAGTGCGCCATAGTCAAATATTACTAAATACAAAAAGCAAACCACAAAAACAACTATTGCCCAGTATGGCTCAGCAACTGCAAACATTCCAAGCATAGTTGCTACGCCTTTGCCACCTTTGAATTTATAAAACACCGGAAAACAGTGTCCCATAACTGCACTTGCTCCACCAATATAAAGTCCGACATAGCTCATTTCATTCGCCACATCTCCACCGAACATAAAAAAACCGATTAGTGCTGGAATTGCCCCTTTAAGTGCATCAAAAAACAAGGTCAAAATTCCCAACTTTAATCCAAACGTTCTGAGCATGTTCATAGAACCTGGATTCCCGCTTCCATGCTTTGTGATATCATCGTGTTTTATGCGTGATATTATTTTGGCGGAGCTTATGTTTCCAAGAAAATACCCACATAATATCAATGCAATATAATTTAATATTTCCAAAATCAGTTATCTTCTCCCTTTGAACGAGTGATAAATTTTATCGGTGTGCCAGTAAAGTCAATGGCTTGACGAAATCTATTTTCAAGATATCTAAGATACGAAAAGTGCATAAGCGAAGCATCGTTACAAAATAGCAAAAATGTTGGCGGGTTGGCACTTTTTTGAGTTATATAATTTATTTTTAATTTTTTACCATTTCTGTATGGTGGCTCATTTGAAAGAATTGCCTCACCCAAAAGTTCATTGAGTTTGCCTGTAGCAATCTTTTTACTTGAATTGTCATATGACGCTTTTGCTGCATCAATTACCCCACCAAGTCTTTGACCTGTAATAGCAGAGACATATACACTTTTAAAATATGACATAAAAGAAAGCTCATCTTTTAAATCATCTTCAAATTGATTCATCGTGTATGTGTTTTTATCAACTAAATCCCACTTGTTGACAACAATAACGCTTGGTTTGCCTTTTTCATGGACATAGCCCGCAATTCTAACATCTTGCTCTGTAACCCCTTGCGTTGCATCAAACACAATAAGCACAACATCTGCCCTTTCAATCGCTTCCATTGAACGAATGACAGAATAGCCTTCAATACTTTGTTTGTCATAACTGCGTTGTCTTCTAAGCCCTGCCGTGTCAATAATTGCATATTTTGTCTTATTGTAGGTAAATTGCGTTTCAATAGCATCTCGTGTTGTCCCAACAACTTCACTAACAACTGACCTATCATAGCCTAGTATTTTGTTAGTTATACTGCTTTTGCCAACATTTGGCCTGCCAACAATGGCAATTTTAATTATATTTGAGTCATCTTCCTCGTATGAAGACGCATCAAAACTAGAAACTATTGCATCAAGAACTTCGCCAAGACCTTTTGATTGTTCACAAGATATTGGAAAAGGCTCTCCAAAGCCAAGAGAATAAAATTCATAGCTTTTTTCAACTTCAAAATTGTCTAGTTTGTTTACCACCAAAATGACTTTTTTGTTGCTTTTTCTCAAAATATGTGCGACTTCTTCATCAACAGGAGTCAATCCCTGTTTGCCATCAACAATAAACACAATCACACTCGCAAAGTCAATAGCAATATCAACTTGACTGCGAATGGCATCTTGAAATACATCATCACTTTTTATGTCAATTCCACCTGTGTCAACAACTCTAAAATTATGTCCACACCATTCTGCATCGGCATAAATTCTATCACGTGTAACACCTGGCGTATCGTCAACAATGCTAATACGCTTGCCACACAGTTTATTAAAGAAAGTGCTTTTACCGACGTTTGGACGTCCAACTATCGCAACTAATGGTTTTGCCACACTAATCTCCTAATGTGATTAGTATAACATAATGTTTTTCTTTAAACAAGTCAATTGATGGTTTTACTTTTCTTTTTCAATTTCAAATTCGTCTCAAAACTTTTTACTGCAGACAATATAACAAAAGTTATGCACATCACAATAATACTTTGTATCACCATTTGACCACCTAAGGTTAAAGGAGTTTCAATGCTCACAGCAAACATCTTTGATGCAATCAATTCATATATAATTCCCCCAACAAATGTCCCACAAAAAACCGAACCAATATTATTTGAAAACAAAGAAAATATTATTCCAATTACCAATGACATATACACATAAGGTTGTACGAAATCATACTCAAACTCACTTAAATTGACTGCATTATAGCACGAAAACGCCACAATGATCACCATACAACAAATTATTGCTGAAACAAAACTCTTAACATTTTTGATTTTTGTCATCAGAATGACAAACGCAACAAAATAGTTGAAAAGATTAAAAGATATTTCATAGCCAAGTATATTCACCGTCCCCAGAAGTGAAAATACTGTCCCAATAAGCAAAAATATACATGTTAAAAATCTATTTAATCCACATATCTTCAAAAAGCTTTCAAAAACGCCAAATGCCACTAGTATTGTAAGCGTTCCCATTACCACAAAAGTTAAATTCATACAAACCTCTTTTGTTTTAATATTTGCAAAACTCAAATATTTATGTATTATTTACATCTTCTCTTGCAATGGCAGCATTTTCTATTTTTGAAGAAATAAATCAATGAATATATTATTATAAATAAAATCACTAAGCAAACAGTTGTTGTTAAAAAACCAAAAAGTTCTGTGATTTTAAATAATGTAAATGTCAGCATTGACAAAATGTAGGCAATTACAAACTGAGAAAACACCGAAAACAGAGTCCATTTAGTGCCGATTTCTTTTCTAAATGTCGCAAGCGTAGAAATGCAAGGACAATATAAAAGACAAAACACCATAAAGCTCATTGCACTTGCAGGGGTAAAATGAACGACGCTTGTTGAAGCAATAATGCTATTTGATATTGCTGAACTTGTGACGCCGTTAAATATTGCAATTGAAGACACAATCACTTCTTTTGCAACTATGCCCGCAATAAGTGCGCTAACTGCTCCCCACGATGAAAAGCCTAGTGGATAAAACAAAGGAGAAAACAACCCACCAAGCACCCGCAAAATGCTTTTTTGTCCTGAAAATTTAACATAATTTAGTGAAAAGGATAAATTTTGCAATAACCACACAACAATTGATAGTGCCAAGATAACACAGCCAATTCTAGTCAAAAAAGATACTGCACTTTGAAGTGTGTATGACAGTGTGTGTTTTAATGAAATTTTTTGATAAGATGGAAATTCCATTATAAAAGTTTGCTGTTTTGATGCAAGCTTTGTCTTCTCCAAAAACAAGCTCATAAGTAGCGCAACAATAACGCCTAAAATATACAAAAGTGCGATGATGACAATATTTTGTGCTCCAAAAAATGCTCCACCTATTACTGCATAAACAGGAAGTTTTGCACTACAACTCATATATGGCGACAAAAGTGCAGTTTTAACTTTTGCATTTTCATCGCTCATATTTCTAGCTGTCAGCGATGCCGTAGTACTGCATCCAAAACCCATGATTAAAGTATATACACTACGCCCTGAAAGTCCAACGTTTTTGAGTGCATCATCAAGACAAAAAGCAAGTCTTGAAATGTATCCACTTTGTTCCAAAATATCCAAAAACATAAACAGCAAAACAACTTGTGGCAAAAATGATATGATTGTTCCTACACCGCTAAAAATGCCATCTTTAACTAGGCAAATCAAAAAATCTGGCACTTTATTTAAATATAAAAAATTAACAAATTTTGCTCCGATAATATCTTGAATTAAATATCTTAGATTATCAGACAAGAATTTTCCAACCGAGAAAAAAGTCAAATAAAAAATAAAGAGTAAAATGCCTATAAATATTGGTATGCAAAGGTATTTATTTAATATTATTTTATCTATTTTGCTTTTACCAACAACTTTATTTATTTCATAGTTGCAATACTTTAATATTTCGTCAATTTTATTATATTTTGATTTAATATAATTTTCCAAATAAATATGGTTTTGCTCACTTGTTTTGTCATTTATTTTTAATAAATTTTTATAATATTCGCAACCACATTTCGCTTTTTGTAAATAAAAATCATTTTCATTTATTTTTAAATTATTTTTAATTTTTTTTGAATATAAAACATTAAATAAATTATTAAATGTTTTAATCTTACTTGCATTGAGTGAAACGACATTGACA
>CALWTG010000052.1 GCA_944384385.1 uncultured Clostridia bacterium
TTTGGGGTTTGAGTGTCCGTATTTTGCGTAGTATCACTATTATCATTTTGCGACTTTTCTGTGCTTTGGCTTTCAACTTTTGCATCTTTTTTCACTTTTTTTGGCAAATGCATTCTTGATTGATTTTTGTGACGTGTACCAAGCACTGTATTTAACTGCTCTAAAATTTTATCGTCACTAGTTTTTTGTTCCATAAATTCTCCTTTTTTTACTTAAAAAATTACAAGATAACTCTTGCTATAACCATTTAGAAATTTTTTGTTTTATTTATATGATATTCTTAACTTTACTAAACTTGTCGCACTGTTCAAGTTTGCGTGGCGACACGATTGAATCAAGGTCAACATAATATCTGTTGCCCTGACTTTCAAAAAACATGACCATTTCAAGCATAATTATTGCCACAGATGCAAGTGGAATAAGCGCAATTAGTGAAAATGATGTCATCATGAATGTTAAAAGTGTTGTGAAGAAAAATATCACAAAAATACTTGAAAAAACTCTTAAAAACATTCTCGAAACTGCTTTTAAACCTTTTGAAAAGGCACTCACTGGCGAAACATTGAATGCCACACTTGCTGGCATAAAGCCCGACATAAATGTGGTGTAAAGCGATAAAAGTAGCACAATATACAGCACAAAAATTATTGGCAAAATTACCTGAATTATTCCACTTATGGTACTTAAAGAAAGCAAATAATATGCTCCCGTCAAAAACACAGCCAAAAATGGCAACAAAATTAGTGTGCGAATAATTGAATAAACACAACTTTTGCCAAGTTTAGACACGAAGTTTGCCATGAAACTTGATTTTGTTAAACTAGCCATGTATGCATAAAGCCCTTCACCGCAAGGAATTGCTGAAAGACCAAATAAAAATGGCAAAATTATTAGCACAATAAATGCACTATAAAATAGCATGAATGCGTTGATTGAGTAAAGTTCAACTAATGCGTCTAAAAACGTTTCGACAACTACAAACAAGCTTTTTATAATTGAGGACACATTGACAAAAACAGTTTTTGTTGAAAAGGCAACTATTACATCGGCAAAGCCCACACTTCCAAATGCTTCTCCCCACGCATTAAACGCAGGTATCAAAAGCAAAGCGCAAAGTGCGATTGCGACCAATTTGTATAAAAGCAACTTCCAAAAAACAGAAAAGTTAGCGACTAGCAATTTAAGTGAGTTTTTGAATATCATAGCGCTCCCATATTAACAAAAAAACTTGATTTAGTTTAGTTATTATAAAGCATAACTAAAAAAATATCAAGTGTTTTTACGGTTTATTATTTATTCTCTTCAATTTGAGGAGTTTGTTGAATTTTTTTACTTTTTGTGTTGTTATTATCGATATACCTTGTCCATTTGATATAACCATACACTGTATTGAAAAGATATCCAACTTGAAGCACAAGATATATCCATTGTTGTGACATAATCACTATTGCCGTTTCTAAAACTACCGCTGCAAGCCACACAAGCCAGTTTTCTTTGTATCTAAAGAATAATAGTACGCCATTTGCAACGCCAAGTGCCGTAACACAAGCATCCAAATATGCAATTATCTGTTCAATAAGTACACTGCTATAAAAATCTGTTTCAGGGCCATAGGCTGCTACTAAATAACCTACAACAAGTGTCCACACTAAGCAGACAATACTAATTGTCAAGAGACCTTTCCAGTTTAGTTTACGAACAACTGTATATGTATTTTTGTTTTTATCGGTATGTTTACCCCAATTTATGAAACTTATAATGTGCATCGGAACCCAAAACAGTATAACGGAAGCAAGGTATGCAAAACGTGTCCAAAGTATCAAGAACACTGCAATTTCTGTTGCATCAACAATAAGATATAGCGCTGCCCACCATTTATTTTGCTTGGAAGCCAAAAGTTCACTTATAAGCGTCACTACAACATCTATGACATATAATATCATTATAATTATGCCACTTATGCCATTGGTTTCTTCCTCTGGAAATAAAAATAAAAACAAAACACTAAAAAACGAGAGTGACAAAAGCCATATCCACTCATATGTTGTAAAATAATGCAATAACTTACTAAATTTACTTTGTTTTTTCTCTCTATTTTCCACAAGGTGACATTATATATTTGTAAAAAAACTTTGTCAATATCAAACAATAGACTTTTTTTTTATTATTTGCTAATATACTTGTCGGAGAAAAATATGAAACAATTATATATCAGTAAAAATTTGATTGACATGGCAAAAGAAGCAGAAAAAAAACTAAAACCATTTTTTGACTATGCCAAAGATGTTTGTGAATTTAACACACAAAAAGTATTAAATGCTTTTATAAAAAATAAAGTAGCATATCAAGATTTTGTTGAAATTAACGGCTATGGTTTTTTTGATGCTGGTCGTGACAAAGTTGAAAGAGTATTTGCTGATGTTTTTGGTGCAGAAGATGCACTTATTCGTCCACAAATTATGAGTGGTACAAATGCCATTTGGCTTACCTTGTCTGGACTGCTTCATAGCGGTGACACAATGCTTTCCATCTCAGGCACGCCATACGACCCACTTCAACATATTGTTGGAATGATTGGCGATAGTAAACACGCGCTCACCAAAAATGGCGTAAAATATGAACAAATTGAACTAAAAAACAACGATTTTGATTATGAAACAATAGAAAAAAGAATAAAACAAGGTGGCGTTACACTTGTTGAAATTCAAAGGTCAAGAGGGTACTCTCACCGCGAAGGGCTAACAATTACTCAAATTGAAAAAGTGTGCAAACTAATTAAAGTTATAGACAAAGACATTATAATAATGGTGGATAATTGCTATGGCGAAATGGTAGAAAAAAAAGAACCAACAGAAGTTGGTGCTGATGTTGTAGCAGGATCACTTATGCACAATATGGGTGGAGGAATTGCTACATCTGGTGGATATATTATAGGCAAACAAAAACTTATTGAAGAAATTGCCGACAGGTTCACTTCCCCAGGTATAGGCAAAGACCTTGGAGCAAACTATAATCAACATATAAAATTTCTAAAAGGACTATTTTTTGCACCAAAAACGGTATATAATGCTGTTAAAACTGCAATTTTTTCGAGTTTTATGTTTGAAAAACTAGGCTACAAAGGTATTTCACCAAAATATAACCAAATAAGAAGTGATATAATACAAACATTTGACCTTGAAACTCAGCAAAACTTAGAAAAATTTTGTTTAGGCTTACAGAAAGGGTCACCAGTGGACTCATATGTAACCCCTATTCCCTCAGAGTTTCCAGGGTATCCACACGATGAAATTATGGCAGCGGGAACTTTTACTTTGGGTTCAACAATAGAACTCACCGCAGATGCTCCAGTTGTTGCACCATACACAATTTTTATGCAAGGCGGTGTAATTTATGAGTATGCCAAACTTGGAGTACTGAGTGCATTAAGTGAGTTACAGAAATAAAAGACGACGCAAAACTTACTAATTTACTCAAAGATTTCTCACTCCGTTCGAAATGACAAAAGTGTTTAAAATGACAAAAGTGTTTAAAAGGACAAAAGCGTTCGAAAGGACAATAGCATTCGAAAGGAAAAAAGTTCAAAAGAACAAAAAAATTCAATATAACAAAATGTTCGAAAAACATAAGAGTTCGAAAGAAAAAGACGAAAGAAAATTCAAGAAAAATTTGAATTGTTCGCTAATTTACAATTCTAATGATATATTTCATACGCTTAGCAGAAATAGGAAAATTTTGCTCAGTGACATTTTTGTCAACTCTAATAACCACGCCAACTTCTGTCGTGTTTTGAATAGGCACTTCAACTCTATCCCCTGCTTTTAAGTCATGAATATCTGATATGAAAAACATTATCTTGCCATCTACATCAACTTTTGCATAGTCATAAACATTATATTCTTTTGCCGTTCCACCTGAAAGAGAATGAATCATAATTCCTCCTATTTTTCAATATTTTCACTTTTTTTAAGTTTGTTTTTTAAATATGTGTAAAGTTTGACAACGCTCCATTCAGCTGGCTTTAAAGTAATCATTTCATAGACTTGCAAGAATATTGCGTATATAACAAGATATAATAAACCCACAAACCACCAAGTAAAAACTGTACCGCTAATAAGTGGTGCATTTAAGTACATATTGTTAGATTGCCCAAGTACACTATTACCAAACTCACCCACGACTACCATTAGTGCAAGCCAAACAACAAGTGACATAAAGTTTTTGAAAGTTGGTTTGAAGTATCCCGTTGCAATTGCAACAACAAACATAAAAAACATATTTGCATGATATAAATATCCAGTGAAAGGGTGAATGTTGAAAACATTATCAAAATACACAAAAAAATCTGGATAAAACATTGTCAAAATTCCACCAATCATACCCGCAAACATTGCATATTGAAAAGTTTTTGAAGTAGGTTTAAAGCACAAAACCACTATTGGCATAATAAAGCCCATCATACTGCAATATGTATCAGGTAAAAAATCTAAAAAAGTACCATCTCTTGACAATGAAACGACTATTCTGTTTATGATTATAAGAACAAGCCCAACACCTGCGCACGCCTTCATAACTATGTACATCTTTTCTTTTGGTACAAAAAGCTTAAAAATTATGACAAGTGCAGTCATTAAAACAACGATAATTGACAAAAACAAAATATGCTCTAAACCGAAAACCTGCATAAAAACCTCACTAAAACAAAATAATGATAACAAAAATCACAAAAGTGGTCAATTTATTACAAAAAAAACTCACAGGATAGCCTGTGAGTTTTTTCTATTTATCATCTTCTTTTTCATCTGGTGCTTCTGCTGGTTGTTCGTCTGATGTTTTTGTTGGTTCTTCGTCTATGCCTTCCTCTGTGTTTAATGTGTCGGTTTTTTGCGACTTTGGAGCACAGACAAAACCAACGGCGACAAGCACTCCGCAAATTGACATTATTATGTCTTCAACAAGTGAATCATCAATAGAAAATCCAAAACATTTTGCAATGGCATTCAAAAGCATAACAACTGCTGCACTGAGTCCTGTCCAAAAACTATATGTTCTGATTTTTTCTTTAAACGTTTTCATTGGACTTTTTTCTCCTTTTTAATATCACAGTTTGTTTAATTTCATCAACATCTTCATGTACTTTTTCTATTGTCACAAGTCTTGATGTAAGCGTTTCAATTGTTTTTTGATATTTCTTTTCGCGTTGGCGTGAATCTTTTAATTCGTAAACTAAAAGTGCGACAAATAGACATGCAAATATGCCATTTGTAAGTGCAACGCCAAAAACTTCATCCCACATAACTACTCTTTTCGCTGAGTTGTTATTACTTTCAACCTGTTGTAATATGATGGACCAAGTTCGTATGTGAAAGTACGGTTTGTGTCAAGTTCATTTAATGCCTCGTCTTTTGAAAGACTGTTTAAATAATCTAATGCAATTTTGTACTTTTCGCTTTGTTTAAGTTCAAGTATTGCATCATCACCATACTTTTCAATAAATTCTGCCCTATCAAGCGTATCTTGATTGCGCTTTGACTCATACTCTGCCTCTTTTTCTGCAATTTCGTTATTATATTCAATAACTTTTTGCTCCTGCTCGGCGAGTTCTTGGTTTATTTCATCAATTTTGGTTGAAAGTTCAACGGCGTAAGAAATATCAAAAGCATTTAGTGCGTTTTGACGTTGTTCGCTTAAAAGTGTTTTTTGGTTGTTTAAACTATCAACTTTTGCAGTAATTTCTTCGTTTATTTTATTTATCTCATTGAGCATATTTTGGTCGAACGCATCTAAGATATTGACAACAATCGATGAGCGAGCAAGCCCACGCTTTGTCGCATCGTTTGACGCATCTTGCTTCAATGACGAGTACAAGTCCTTTGCCTCTTGTTTTTGAGACTGTGCAGATTTTGACAATTCGTCTATTTGACTTGAAATATTTGCACTTTTTTCGTTGTAGTCGTCTTCAATGTTTTTTAAAGAAGTCTGCTTGTAGTCTTCAAGACTATTTTGTGCCGAAGTTTTTATCTCTTCGTCACTTGGTTTTGTAAAAGTTTTCTTTTCAAAAGACACTTCATCTGTCGTCAAATCGTATTTGTCATCAACTTTTTTAAATTCATCAAGCATGTTTGAATAATCTTGTGTTTTTTGCGTTACTTTGTTTGTGTCATCTTGAGAAAATGTGTAAGAATACATTGTTCACTCTCCTATTTTTATAAAAATTTTTCCTTTTTTCTATCTTATTGAAATATCTCATAAGTCCAGCATCCATCATGATGTCACCCCTAGTGTTATGTAAGGGCAAGAGATGTCTGTATCTTCGCTTTCTGAAATAAACGAAACTTCAACTTGTTCGCCAAAGATGTTTGGTCTTAATCTTTGAGTTACATTACTTCCTTCAAGCGAAAATGTTTTCGATGTGCTTTCAGTGGTGATTTTGACTTCGCAAGGCGATTTTGTCTTGACAAAAACCTCTTTTATGCGTTTGACCTGTGTTGGATAACCAAGATTGCTCTTTGGCGAAACCCAACATTTTTTGAGTGGTGTTCCGAAAAATTTGCCGTCATGAGTCATCTGTCCAATGTCTTTTGCATGCTCACCATTAAAGCAAGCAAGCAGTTTGCATATTTCGCCGTCATCAACAAGTAGCATTGAGCAAACATCAACGCCACGCGTTATGCTTATGTCGCCAGTTTTTAAGTCAAGTTCAATTATTGCATTGTTCACATAACCATCAGCATAGTTTTCACAGCCAATCTTTTCGCCGTCATCAAAATTTAGCCTAAGTGCAAGATAATATTTTCCGTTGTGATACACGCTTGCACAGTCTTCGTTTACTATGCCTTCAAAAAGCGACTCAACTCCAAGTGTTATTTTTGAAGTTGTTGAGCCATTGAATGAATAAAGCCCATCACGCGTCAAAAGAAGAATAATATCTCCACACACGCAAATTGAATTGGCGTAAATTTTTGAACTGGACGCGAATAGCTGAGTGACTGAAAAAGTTGTTTGGTCACCATATGCAGAAACTCTCGCCACACCAAATTCACGAAAAACATAAACATAATCATTAAAAGACACAACTTTGATGAGTCTTCCACGGTCATCTTGCATATCAATAAAACCGCCCTCGTTTAAACTTGCATTGAAGTTCGTTGGGTCAAGGTTTGCTGAAAATGTCAAGCGATGACGCTCTCCATCTTCCAAGATTGCAAAAAGTCGTTCATAGTGCAAGCACATTGAAACAAGACTTGGTCCGTTTTCAACTCGCTGAGCCATGTAGTCTACATTGTATTTCCACATACCGTCAGTTGGAGAAGAAAATATTATCCAGTCTTTGCCATCTAGTCGATAATTTATTGCATTTGGCACGCTGGTGTTATATATCACGCTCGCTAGTATTCCGGTGTAAATTGATATTGAGTAAATATTCATCCATCTTATTTTACCGTTGTTGTAATACAAAATTTTGTAGTCAGCTTGCTTTTTGTCTTGATCAAAATATGTGTAAAGCCACATCTTCTTAACTTTTTGCCCTGGTTCCATTACAATAGTTCTTTCATCACTTGGGTTGTCACGACTTTTAGGCAATGTGAGTGCTTCAAATCCTATTCCGTCTTTAAGTGCACCACTTTCAACTTTGTAATTATAGCAACGCTTTGCATACTTATATGAAAGAATGCCCTCATCGACTTCGCTTGTCATACCACTTGCAAAAGCACTAAATGTGATTTTGTAGTCAGTAACATTTTTTTTGAGAAGCGTTTTGTAATAAAACATTATAGCCACCTCCGTTTTGGCATGACTATATTATGTTTTTTTGAAGATAGTGCCAAAAGTGAGTTTTTGTACCTTGACTCCCAAATCTCCGCATCGTCAAAAAGTGAACTTATGAAACAATACTCCATGGCAGTTCCGTATGCAAAAACACGGTCAGGAATTCTGACACTAAACTCATCAACATCACCGCTAAGTGTACAGGTTTTTGCAAACACCGTGTAAACAATGTGAGCTCGGTCTGTGCTAGCAGATATGTGACTATCAAATATTCTAAATCTTATGTTACTGCCATAGTCGTCTTTCAAGCTGACAATTTGAAATATATCTGTGTCAATCTCATCAAGGTTTATTTTGCCATCTTTAAAATTTATGTCTTTTTCACGATAAATAGGCAAATATTCAGTTGAAATATCACTAACAACAAGGTTTAAGCACCTAAGCAAGATGTCAAGTTCTTTTTGCTCCTCATCTGTTATAGTTTCATCACTCCCAGTAAAATATGAACAATTAAGTAGCTCCTCTTTGCCCAAAAATGTCGCTGTGAGATTTAATATTTGTTTTGTTGACATAATTCCTCCATTTTTTGTGTGTTTTTTTGTTCCAGTTTTGCATTTTCTTCATCTATTTTTGCAAGAAGTTGTTTTATATTTTCACTTCGCGTTTGCCGTGTGAGTTCAATAAGTCTTTCATCTAACCCCTCATATGGACTTGTTAAACAATAACTGCAACCTGCCTGCCTTGACGAGTGTACTTCATACTTGCCTTTAATGACATTGAACTCAAGATAATATCTTTGGTCAATATCCTTTAACGTTTGACT